>NZ_JAKZKW010000024.1:0-16554 GCF_022808695.1 Fundidesulfovibrio soli | reverse complement strand
GGGGCGCCTCCGGTCGGCTGCGGTGGGCCGCGGGCCCGCCCCCCCCGCCCCCCGCCGGAGGCCAACAGAGAAGAGACGCCTCCGGCGGCCAAAGGGACTTCGTCCCTCTGGACTCCCATATAATTCAAAAGGCCCCCCGGCTTGCGCCGGGGGGCCTTTTGAATGGTGTGGCGCGGCTAGGCGTCGATGCCGCCCATGAGGATGTACTTGGTCTCCATGTAATCCATGAGCCCCTCGTGCCCGCCTTCGCGGCCCACGCCGCTCTCCTTGAAGCCGCCGAAAGGGGCCTCGGCCATGGCCAGGCTCACCTCGTTCACTCCGACCATGCCGTACTCCAGGGCTTCGCTCACGCGCCAGACGCGCCCGACATCCCGGGTGAAGACGTAGGAGGCCAGCCCGGCGTTGGTGTCGTTGGCCAGGGCGATGGCCTCCTTCTCGGAGCTGAAGCTGACCACCGGGGCCACGGGGCCGAAGATCTCCTCCTTGAACACGCGCATGGAGGGCGTGACGCCCGTGAGCAGGGTGGGCTCGTAGAACAGGCCCCCCAGTGCGTGGCGTTTGCCGCCCACGGCCACCCGCGCCCCGCAGGCCACGGCGTCGGCCACCAGGGCCTCCATGGAGGCCACGGCCTTGGAATCGATCAGCGGCCCGAGGATGACGCCCGGCTCCAGCCCGTTGCCGGGCTTGAGGCCGTCCACTTTGCTGGCCAGGCGGCGCACGAAGGCGTCGTAGACGCCGTTCTGCACCAGGATGCGGTTGGCGCTGACGCATGTCTGCCCGGCGTTGCGGAACTTGGAGGCCAGGGCGGCCTCCACGGCCTTCTCGATGTCGGCGTCGTCGAAGACGATGAACGGGGCGTTGCCGCCAAGCTCCAGGGAGAGGCGCTTCACGGTGCCCGCGCACTGGGCCATGAGCTTCTTGCCCACCTCGGTGGAGCCCGTGAAGGAGAGCTTGCGCACGCGCGGGTCGCCCGTGAGCTCGGCCCCGATGCGCGAGGAATCGCCGGTGACGACGTTGAACACTCCGGCGGGGAAACCAGCTTCCTGGGCCAGCGCGGCCAGGGCCAGGGCGCAGTAGGGCGTCTGGGAGGCGGGCTTGACCACCACGGTGCAGCCCGCAGCCAGCGCGGGCGCGGCCTTGCGCGGGATCATGGCGAAGGGGAAGTTCCAGGGGGTGATCACGCCCACCACGCCAAGGCCCTGGTGGATGGTCATGGGCCGCTTGCCCCGGGCCGGGGTGGGGATCACCTGACCGCAGGCGCGGCGGGCCTCCTCGGCGTACCAGGGGAAGTAGGACGCGCCCTGCAGGATCTCGTCCCTGGACTCGGCCAGGGGCTTGCCCTGCTCCAGGGTGAGCAGGGCGGCCAGCTCCTCCAGGTTCTCAAGGATCAGGGCGTGGAGCCTGTGCAGGCAGGCCCCCCGCTCCAGCGCCGTCATGGAGCGCCAGGCCGCAAGCGAGCGCGAGGCCCCGGCGATGGCCAGGGAGGCCTCCTTGGTGCCGCAGCGGGGCGCGGTGCCCAGGGCCTCGCCGGTGGCGGGGTTGGTCACCTCGATGGTCTCGCCGTCCAGGGCGGGCATCCATTTGCCGTCAATGAAGCAGAGGTTGCGGAACACTTTGAATCCGTCGGGCCGCATGGCGCGCTCCTATGGGGCTTCCCCCAGGTCTTGGGGCCTCCCGGCCCCGGATTTTGGACGCACTCCAGGACACGGCGTTCTCACACCGCTGCGGAGGGCGCTGATTTCGGCGCTGATTAGGCTAGTCTTTGACCCAGTAGAGCAGCTGATGCCTGGATTGGATGTGGTCCCTGATGCGGTACTCGTCGGCCTCGGTCATGGGCCGCAGGCGGATGTAGACCGTGCGCTTCTTCTCGTCGCTGGCGTTCAAGTGCGAGAGCATGCTCACGATCTTGGCGTCCAGGCCGCGCAGGTCGTCGATGAGCTGCTTGAGGTGCCCCTGCTCCACGGGCAGCACGGCGGCCAGCTGCACGCCGCCACGGTCTACGCCGCTGATCATGGTGAAGAGGCGGAAGATGTCGGTGTCGGTGATGACGCCCACCACGCGGTCGTCCTCGTCCACCACGGGCAGCCCGCCCACCTTGTTGTCGCGCATGACGGCCGCCGCGCGCTCAACCGTGCCCCCGGGCCGGATGCGCAGGGGCTTGGGAGTCATGATGTCGCGCACCTTGATCTGGGAGAGCAACTGCGTCATCTCGTAGATGTCGAGCGAGGTGGCCTTTGAGGGCGAGGCGGCCTTGATGTCGCGCTCGGTGACGATGCCCGTCAGCCTGCCCTCGCCGTCCACCACGGGCAGGCGGCGCACGCCGCGCTGCTGCATGATCCGGCCCGCCTTGTGCATCGACACGTCCTCGGTAACGGTGGTCACGTCCTTGAGCATCCATTCGCCCACAAGCATAAGCCGCTCCTTTGGTGGCGTTACGGGTTCGGGTTAACTTGCCGCCGCGGCGCCGGGGACCGGGCCCTTGGGCCTGCCGTCCTCTGTCCAGCCGCGCAGCCGGTAGTAGTCGGCGAGCATGTAGTCCAACTCGTCCTTGGTCAGCTTCCTGCCGTCGGGCAGGGCCTCGCGGTGCAGCCTGGCGGGCAGCCGGTCGTGCTCCGGGGTCAGGCCCTCGCGCAGGTTGAAGGCGCGCGTCATGTCGGACACGGCGGCCGCGCGGCGGCGCAGGGCCGGCTTGGAGGCGTCCAGCCCGGTGACCAGGTGCACGGCCTTCTCCAGCTCCTCCCAGGTGTAGAGGTCGCGGAAGAAGCGGCAAAGGATCAGGGTGTCGAAGATGGTCAGCCTGTCCTCGTAGTCGATGAGCATCTCGGCCTTGTTCTCGATGGCGTCCGCCGGGATGAAGCCAGCCAGCTCGGGCTTGTAGAAGGTGGTGCGCAGGTGGCACGCGCCCCGGTCCGAGGTGGCGTAGGCCAGGCCCATGCCCTTGAGCACGCGCGGGTCGTAGCCGGGGGGCTCCATGCCCTTGACGTGGATGGCCAGATCCTCCAGGCCCCACTCGCGCGCGGCGTGGATGATTCCCTTGGCCAGCACGGCCCCGGCGCCCCGGCGCGCGGCGATGTCCTCGATGAGGCGGGCGCAGGCGTCGGCGTCGCCGTAGCGCACGTCCATGTCCAGGCGGCCCCGCTCCACGGCCTCCATCACCAGGGCGCAGAGGTTGCCCGCGGTGATGGTGTCCATGCCCAGGCGGTCGCAGAGGTCGTTCAGGTAGACCACCTCGGTCATGTCCGTGATCATGCACAGGCCGCCGAAGGCGTAGATGGTCTCGTATTCGGGGCCTTCCAGGGTCAGCCCGGCGTGGCGGCCGGTCTTCAGGGTGGCCATGCGCCCGCAGGCCATGAAGCACTTCAGGCAGGCGTGGGGCTCCACCTGGTGCTCCTTGTGGAAGCGCTCGCCCGAGAGGTTGGGCCAGTGCTCGCAGGTTCCCTGGGACCAGTACTTGGCCGGGAAGGCCCCGGCGGTGTTCATCAGGGCCACCATCATGGTGGTGCCCTGGGCCTTGTAGGCCTTCACGCCGGGCGACTGCATCCCGGCCTTGGCGAAGGCCGCCGCGTAGGCGCGCAGGCCCTTGGTGTCCGCCGGGACGCGCTTGGCGTCGCCCTGGAACACGATGGCCTTGATCTTTTTCGACCCCATGACCGCGCCCACGCCGGCCCTGCCGGCGCAGCGCCAGTAGTCGTTGGCGATCATGGCGAAGCTGACCAGGTTCTCGCCCGCCGGGCCGATGACCACCGCGCCGGGCCTGCCGTAGCCCTCCTTGTTCAGGGCGTAGCGGGCCAGGGCCTCGTCCTCGGTGGCGTAGATGTCCTTGCCCCAGAGCTCCGAGGCGTCGTGGAACTCGCAGCCGCCGGGGTGGATGGTCAGGGCCAGGGGCGCGTCCGCCGCGCCCTCGATGACGACGGCGTCGAACCCGGCGGAGTCCACGGCCTCGGGCGCCCTGCCTCCGGAGTAGGACTCGGCGTAGAAGCCCGTCTGGGGCGACTTGGTGAACACCCCGTAGCGGCTGGCGCCCCAGGCCGCGCCGCCGCAGAAGGGCCCCGCCGCGAAGATGAGCCTGTTCTCCGAGCCCAGGGGGTCGGCCCCGGCCGGGTTGCGGGTGAGCAGGAGCCAGGTGGCCAGGCCCTTGCCGCCCAGGTAGGCCTCGTACACTTCATCGGGGACGCTCTCGATGCTGAAGCTGCGCGAAGTGGCGTCAACCACCAGGATTTTGCCGTGGAAGCCGTGCATACGGTCCTCTACATGCCCAGGTAGGCGGATTTGATGTGCTTGTTGTCGATCAGCTCGGCGGCCGGGCCCTCCAGGGCCACGCGGCCGTGCTCCAGCACGTAGCCCCGGTCGGAGAGGCTGAGCGAGTGGTGCACGTCCTGCTCCACCAGGAGCACCGTGGTGCCGGTGTCGGCGATCTTGCGCAGGGTATCGAAGATGGACTTGACCAGGATGGGCGCAAGGCCCAGCGAGGGCTCGTCCAGCATGAGCAGGCCGGGCAGGGCCATGAGCCCGCGCCCGATGGCCACCATCTGCTGCTCGCCGCCGGAGAGGGTCATGGCCATCTGGTCGCGGCGCTCCAGGAGTCTGGGCAGCAGTTCGTAGACCTGGCGCAGGGTCTTGTCCTTCACCTTGAAGGCGCGCTTGATGTAGGCCCCGATCTCCAGGTTGTCGGCCACGCTCATGAGCGAGAAGAGCCTGCGGCCCTCGGGCACATGCACCAGGCCGCTCTCCACGATGGTCTCGGGGGGCTGGTTCTCGATGCGCTGGCCCTTGAAGGTGATGGTGCCCGAACGCACGGGCATCAGCCCGGAGATGGTCTTGAGCAGGGTGGACTTGCCCGCGCCGTTGCCGCCGATGATGGACACCACCTCGCCCTCGTTCACCGTGAGGGAGAGCCCGTTTATCACCTGGACGTCGCCGTAGAAGACGTCGATGTTATCCACGCTAAGCAGCGCCATATTCACTCCCCAGGTAGGCCTTGATCACGTTCTCGTCCTTGGTGACGTCCTCGGGCTTGCCCTCGGCGATCTTCTCGCCGAACTGGATCACCACCACCCGGTCGGAAAGGGCCATGACCGCGCGCATGATGTGCTCGATGACGAACACGGTGACGCCCCTGTCGCGCAGGCCCTTGATGATGGCGATCATGTCGTCCACCTCGGTGGGGCGCAGCCCGGCCATGACCTCGTCGAGCAGCAGGAGCTCGGGGTCGGTGGCCAGGGCCTTGGCGATCTCCAAGCGCTTGCGGTCGGCGATGGTCAGGTTGCTGGCCAGTTGGTCCTTGCGGTGGTCGAGCTGGAGCGTTTCAAGCACCTCCAGGGCCTTGTCGCGGGCCTTGGAGGTGGAGCCCGTGCGCAGGAACGCGCCCACCATCACGTTGTAGAGCACCGTCTTGGAGCCGAAGGGCTTCACGATCTGGAAGGTGCGGGCCAGGCCCAGGGCGCACAGGTCCCAGGGGTTCTTCCCGGCGATGGACTCGCCCTTGAAGCGGATGTCGCCCACCGAGGGGGGGAACACCCCGGCCACGCAGTTGAACAGGGTGGACTTGCCCGCCCCGTTGGGGCCGATGAGCCCCAGGATCTCGCCCTTGGCGATGTGCAGGTCCAGGTCGTGGATGGCGGTGAGGCCGCCGAAGTGCTTGGTCAGGTCCTTGATTTCCAGGATGTTCATTGCGCGCCTCCCTGCCTCGTGATCCTGGAGGCGAACTTGTCGTAGATTCTGGCCAGAGGGGCGGTGAGGCCCTTGGGCTGGTAGAGCATCACCAGGATCAGGATCGTGCCGAAGATGACGAGGTGCAGGCCCGGCAGCTGGGAGCCCAGGTAGATGCGGGTGAACTCGTTCAGGGGCCTCAGCGCCAGCGCGCCGATGACCGGCCCGGCGATGGTGCCGCGCCCGCCGATGAGGGCGATGAAGGCGATCTCGAAGGAGAGGTCCAGCCCCAGGAGGCCCTTGGGGTAGAAGTAGAGCATCAGCTGGGCGTAGAAGGTGCCCGCCAGGGCCGTGAGGAAGCAGCTCATGGCCATGGCCACCAGCTTGTAGCGCGCCACGTTGATGCCCAGGGCCTGGGCGGCCTCGGGCTCCTCGCCGCCGGCGGCCAGGTAGTAGCCCATGCGCGAGCGGGAGATGAACCAGGTCAGCGCCAGCACCAAGAGGAGCATGACCAGGATGATGTAGTAGTAGGGCTCCTTGTGCATGAACTGGTAGTTCCAGAAGGAGTCGCCCTTGAGCGGGATGAGCAGGCCGCGCGGGCCGTTCAGCTTGAGGGGCCCGATGGAGTCGATGTTCTCGATCATCACCCGGAAGCCTTCGGCGAAGGCGATGGTGCACAGCGCGAAGTAGGCCCCGCGCATGCGGAAGGTCGGCTTGCCGATGAGCACGCCCACCAGGGCCGCCAGCACGCCGCCCGCCAGCATGCCGATCCAGGGCGAGATGCCGTACTGGTTGGACAGGATGGTGGAGGTGTAGGCCCCGATGCCCACGAACACGGCGTGGCCCATGGGCAGCACGCCCGCGAAGCCGCCCACCAGGTTCCAGGCCGTGGTCAGATAGGCGTAGAAGAAGAGCAGAATGAGGATCTGCAGATACGTCGGGCTCTTGATGACCAGGGGCAGTGCGAAACTCACCGCCAAGCCCAGTCCGAGCAGCGTCATGTCGAGTTGTTTCCGGCTCACGTGCGCCTCCTACCAGTCCTGTTTTTTCCCGAAGAAGCCGGAAGGTTTGACGAAGAGGATCACCAGGAACACGGCGTAGATGATCGCCTCGGTCCAGGTGGAGGGCATGAACTGCGAGAACACCGACTCGATCAGGCCGATGATCACGCCGCCGAGCATGGCCCCGTGGATGCTTCCCAGGCCGCCCAGGACCACGATGATGAAGGCCCTGATGTCGAAGACCACGCCCACCGAGGGGTAGACGTAGTAGAAGGGCATGATCACGCAGCCCGCGATGCCCGCGATGGCCGTGCCGATGCCGAAGGCCAGGTTGTAGATGCGGTACTGGTCGATGCCCATGAGGTTGGCGGCCTCGCGGTCCAGGCTGGTGGCCTGCAGGGCCTTGCCCGTGCGCGTCTTGACCATGAACAGCCACAGGCCCACGGCCGTGGCCACGGAGACCACGAAGCCAGAAAGTTTGGGGATGGAGACGATGAATTCGCCCATCGAGAAGGATGTGCCGGTGATGGATGTCTTCACGGTGCGGTACTCCGCGCCGAAGAGCATCAGGGCCAGGTTGTCCAGCACGTACCATACGCCCGTGGTGACGATGATGACCGTGAGCGGTTCGCGCACCTGCTGCTCGGCCTTGAACACAGGCTTGATGAGCAGGTTCTGCATGTAATAGCCGAAAAAGAAGAGCAGCGGCGGAACCACCAGCAGGGAGAGATAGGGGTGGATGCCCGTGAGCTTGATCAGCCAGTAGGCCGTGAACATGCCCACCATCAGGAGCGACCCGTGGGCGAAGTTCACCACTTTCATCACCCCGAAGATCAGGGTGAGCCCCAGGGCCGTCAGACCGTACATGGCCCCCATCATGGTGCCGTTGATCACCGCCTGTATCACCGCGGTCATGCGTCGTCTCCGGTGTTTGTGCGCCTCCCCGGGCCCGCGCGGCGGACGGGCCCGGACCCGGGGAGGGCTGTGGCAGAAGCGGGGTCAGCGTTTATTTGTTGGCCGGGAAGACAGGCGTGTACCCGGCGCGGCGGGCGCCCTTGGGCCATACGGTCACGCGGTCGAGCTGGCCGTTCACTTCGGCGACCTGCACGATGACGATGCCCGCGTTCTTGTTCTGGCCGGATTCGTCGAACTCGATGCTGTCGTAGGAAGCGATCATGGCCGGGCCGGTGGACAGCTTGGTGGCGGCCAGGGCGGCGCGGACCTTCTCGGGATCGGTGGAGGCGGCGCGCTCCAGGGCGTCGGCGATCACGTACATGGCCACGTAGGCGTCAACGGACTCGCCGGTCAGGTCGTAGCCGTACTTGGCCTTGAAGGCGGCGTTGGTTTCCTTGGCGCCGGGCTTGTTCACGTCGGTGTTCCATTCGACTTCATCGAACATGAACAGGGCGTTCTTGCCGGCGTTCTCAAGGAACTTGGGGTCGGCGTGGCCGCCGCCGCTGGCCACGGTGACCTTGGGCTTCACCTTCATCTCGGCCATGGTGTTGGTGATCAGGATGGCGTCGGCCGCGTTGGAGACGAGCATCACCACGTCGGGGTTGGCGCTCTTGAGCTTGGTGACCACGGGGGTCAGGTCGGAGGCGGTGGAGGGGTAGGGCTCGTCGAGCACCAGCTCGTAGCCGTCCTTCTTGGCCAGGGCGCGCCACTTCTCGGCGAAGCCGGTGCCCCAGTCGCCGTTCTCGAAGACCAGGGCCATGGTCTTGAGCTTCACGCCGGTCTCGTCCTGCATGTCCTTGAGGAAGCGGAACTGGTCGCGCACCCACCAGGAGTCCTTGGCGGCGATGCGGAACACGTACTTGAAGCCGCGCTCGGTGATGGTGTCGCGCACGGCCACGGGCACCACGAAGGGGACGCCGTAGCGCTCGGCCACCTGGGTGGCGGGGTAGGTGACGGCGGAGTTCCAGCAGCCGGTCATGAGCTGCACCTTCTCGGTGTTGATCAGGCGCTCGGTCTCGGTGACGCCGACGGTCGGGTCGGACTTGGAGTCGGCGTAGATAAGCTCCAGCTTGGCGCCGCCCAGGCTCTTGATGCCGCCGTTCTTGTTGATCTCCTCCACGGCCATCTCGCGGGCCTGCTTGCCCTGGACGCCGACGGAGGCCGAGGGGCCGGAGAGGGGCTCCACGTTGCCGATCTTGATGGTTTTCTGTGCGAACGCCGGGCCGGAAAGGCCGGCGGTCAGCAGGCCGATGGCGGCCAGTCCGAGAAGCCGTTTGCCGATGGAGGCGTAGCTCATGCCTTACTCCCTGAGTTGACGGTTGTCGCGCTGCGGGGGGTCCCCGGTCCTCGTGCGTTATGCGTTACAGCGTGCCCTTGGCGAGTTCGCTGAAACCTTCCTCAAGTATGGCAAGGCCGCGTTCGAGCTGCTCGTCGGTGATCACCAGCGGCATGAGCGTGCGGATGACGTTGCCGTGGGTGCCGCAGGAGAGCAGCAGGAGGCCCCTGTCCACGCAGTACTTCACCAGGGCCTTGGCCTGGGTGGTGGCCGGGGCCTTGGTCTCGCGGTCGGTCACCAGTTCGAGGGCGCGCATGGGGCCGAGGCCGCGCTCCTCGCCGATGATCTCGTACTTCTGCATCCAGGAGGCGAAGCGGGCCTGGAGCTTCTCGCCCAGGGCGCGGCCGCGCTCCAGGAGCTTGTCCTCCTCGAAGGCCTCGATGACGGCCAGGGCCGACGCGCAGGAGAGGGGGTTGCCGCCGTAGGTGCCGCCGGTGCCGCCCACCTGGGGCGCGTCCACGATCTCCCTGCGGCCCACCACGCCGGAGATGGGCATGCCGCCGCCCAGGCTCTTGGCCACGCTGGTCATGTCGGCGGCCACGTTGTGGTGGGTCATGGCGAAGTACTCGCCGGTGCGGCCGAAACCCGTCTGCACTTCGTCGGCCACGAAGACGATGCCGTTGTCGCGGCAGATGGCGGCCAGCTTCTGGAAATAGAGGCTGGGGGGCGAGACGAACCCGCCCTCGCCGAGCACCGGCTCCACCACGAGGGCGGCCACGCTCTCGGCGGCGGCGTGGCCGATGAAGAAGTCCTTGAGGAGGTCGGCGCAGGCGGCGTTGCAGGTCTTGCGGTCGAGGCCGATGGGGCAGCGGTAGCAGTAGGCGTAAGGCATGCGGTACACTTCGGGGGCGAAGGGGCCGAAGCCGAACTTGTAGGGCTTGACCTTGCTGGTCATGCTCATGGTCAGCAGGGTGCGGCCGTGGAAGCCGCCCTCGAACACGACGACGCCCTGGCGCTTGGTGTGGCACCGCGCGATCTTGACGGTGTTCTCCACGGCCTCGGCGCCGGAGTTGGCGAACAGGGCCATCTTCTCGAAGTCGCCCGGGGCCAGCTCGCAGAGCTTCTTGGCCAGCTTGATGTAGGGCTCGTACATGACGATGTGGAAACAGGTGTGGATGAACTTCTCGGCCTGCTCCTTGATGGCGGCCACAACCTTGGGGTGGCAGTGCCCCACGTTGACCACGCCGATGCCCCCGGCGAAGTCGATCAGTTCACGGCCGTCAATGTCGGTGATCATGGCCCCGTTGGCGGAGGCGGCGATGTAGCGGCTCGCGTTGAACGGGCCCTTGGGCACGTAGCGGTCGCGCATTTCGAGAAGTTCTTGGACGGACGAAGTTGAGTGTCCCACGGGCATCCCTCATGGCAGGAGGTTATCGGAATGGGCCAGTGCCGCACCTTTTCACGAAAAGGTAAAAAAGTTGAGCAAGAAGCAGGCCAGCGCGGGATGTATTGGTAAGTCTTTTTATTTCAGTATATTAGCAGACAGGCCTGCGTTACTCCGGCAGCGTATTGATTCATAAGGGAATCACATTTTTCACGAACACATGTAATAACAGCGTGTTACATTCGATTCATAATAGAATCACACCTGTATTCACAAAATTCGGAAAAAACAGCAATGCAAGGAGCAAAAGGCGAAAACAGAGTCTGAGGCGGTGATGCGTTGAGCAGGAAAAACGAACCGTTGTCTGGCCTGTGAAGCCGATTCCAGGAAATATTGCGCCTGTTTCGTTTATGAAACCAGGTCTTGATTCATTTGTGAATCAGAAAGCCTGATCCCGTACTTGGCAAGTTTGCGCACCACGGTGGACTGGCTCACGCCCAGGCACGCGGCCATCTCGCGCGTGGTCCTGCAGCGGGCCGCGGCGTGCTTGAGCGCCAGGACGCTGGCCTGGTCCGTGCTCGCCACAAGGCCGCGCGGGGCTCCCAGGGCCGGGGCCACGCCCAGGGCCTCTTCGATGGCCTCCGTGATGTCGTCCCCTTCGCTCATCACGAAGGCCTTCTGGATGATGCCCACCAGTTCGCGCACGTTGCCGGGGAAGTCGTGGGACTCCAGCAGGCGGATGGCCCTGGGCGATATCCGTTTGCTCTTGCTGTAGCGCGTGTTGCACCCGGCCAGGTAGAACTCGGCCAGGCCGAAGATGTCCTCGCGGCGCTCGCGCAGGGGCGCTATGCGCACGATGAAGGTGTTCAGGCGGAAGAAGAGGTCCTTGCGGAAGCGTTTCTGCTCCACCAGCCGCTCCAGGTCGCAGTTGGTGGCGGCCACCACGCCGCAGACAACCTTCTTGGAGAGCGACCCGCCCAGGCGGCGCAGTTCGTAGTCGTCGAGGTATTTGAGCAGCTTGGCCTGCACCGAGAGCGGGATGTCGCCCACCTCGTCCAGAAAGAGGGTGCCGTCCTTGGCCAGCTCGATCAGGCCGGCCTTGCCCTCCTTGAGGGCGCCGGTGAACGCGCCCTTTTCGTAGCCGAACAGCTCGGCCTCGAAGAGGTTTTCGGGCACGGCGGGGCAGTTGATGGGCACGAAGGGCTTCTTGGCCCGGGGGCTGTGCTGGTGCAGGAACTTGGCCAGAAGCCCCTTGCCCGTGCCGGACTCGCCCAGGATCAGGATGCGCGAGGCGTCCATGTTGGCCAGCTTGAGCAGGGCGTGCAGGCAGTGGCGCATGGCCGGGCTGTCCGCCACGATCTCCTTCTGCCGGAGCTCCAGCATGGAGAGCTCGGCCAGCTCGTTGCGGAACTTCTCCTCCACCTTGCGGGCGTTCTGCAGTCCTTCGCGCAGGGCGTTGAGCTCGGTGACGTCGCGCTCGTTGACCACGACCATGGAGATCTCGCCGTCGTCGCCGAACACCGGCGAACCCGTGACCAGGAGCTGCTTGCCGGTCTTGGTGATGCGCTGGATGATGCTGGACTGGCGCTTGTAGCGCAGTACGTCCAGGGTGACGGAGTGGTCCACCAGGCCTTCGTCCAGGATGCAGCGGATGCTGCGGCCCACGTAGTCGGTGGCGCGCACGGAGTTGAGGCGCTGGGATTCGCGGTTGATGTCCAGGATGGTGCCCTGGCCGTCGCAGATCCAGATGCCCTCGGAGACCGACTCCAGCACGGCGCGCAAGGGGATCTCGGGCACGGGCAGGCCGCAGGGCCCCGGTTCGCCCATGAGGGCCGTGGCCCCCACCACCCCGCCCTTGCGCCTGATGGGCGACGCCTCCAACTGGAGCATCCTGCCGTCCACGTTGACCAGGGCCGGGGGCGCTGGCTCCCCCTCCAGGCAGGCGCGCAGGCGGACCGTCAGCTCCTGCAGAGGGTCGGGGAGGTGCTGGCCCCGGTCGCGCGCGGCGTCCAGTTCCAGCAGGCTTGCGGCGTAGGCGTTGAAGGAGACGATCCGGCAGGCGGCGTCCACGTTGAGCACGCCGCGCGACAGCGAGTGCAGCACGTCGTCCGGCGTGTAGGGCGCCGTGGCCGGATGCCTGGTTTGCATGGCTTGATGGGGCATGCCATAAAATGCCCCGAAACGCCTCGGGACGCAATGGCCGGGCGCGTATTTCACGGCCTCAGCGACTTGCGCGGCAGGGAGTTGTGTTTTAGATGATGCGGACATCGACGTGCCGCCGTGCGGCGTGGGAGGGCGGATTGGACATTTCCAAGGCCATTGCCGAATTGAAGGGGATGCCGGGCTTCACCGAGAAGGTGGGCATGGTGCTGGTGCACAACGGCGTGGTCCGCGCCACCTCGCGCAACGAGGGCAAGGCCGTGGAGCGCCTGGAGGTGCACCCCGACCGGGACAAGATCGAGGCCATCTGCCGCGAGATCGAATCCCGCCAGGGCATCTTCGCGGTGCGTTCCGTGGCCAAGGACGGGGTGTTCCAGCCCGGGGAGGACCTGCTGTTCATCATCGTCGCCGGGGACATTCGGGAGAACGTGCTCTCCGCCCTGACCGACGCCCTGAACCGCATCAAGGCCGAGGCGGTGAGCAAATGCGAACACTGCGAGGTCGCCTGAGGCTCCATCTTCCGGCGGGAAGGTGACGAAACGCCCTCCGCGCGGCCCTGGGGGCCAAATTTGTGTTTACAGGCCCCGCATTCGGCTTGTAAAAGAGACATTCGGGTGGCGACACCCCCGAGTCAGTACCTGGATCGCAGGCAGAGACCTGCGGCATGGATAACAGCTACCGGCTGAGTAATTGCGGAACCTGCCTGCGGGGCCGCAACGTTCAACGCGCATGGTTTCTTTGGATCTTGGGCTATGAAGGACGCGCAGCTCCAAGCGACGAGACACAGCATGCCAAAACAGGAGCTTCAAGCGTATGTCTAAGAAACTTTATGTCGGCAACCTGTCCTTTTCCTCCACCGAAGACGATGTCCGCAACGCCTTCTCCGCTTTCGGCGAAGTCTACAACGTCAGCCTGATCACCGATCGCGAGACCGGCCGCCTGCGCGGCTTCGGCTTTGTCGAGATGGACGAGGAAGGCGCCAAGGCCGCCATCCAGGGCATGGACGGCAAGGAGCTCGGCGGCCGCACCCTGAAGGTTAACGAAGCCCAGGAGAAGCCCCGCAGCGGTGGCGGCGGCGGCTACAACCGCGGCGGCGGTGGCGGCGGCCGCTGGTAGTATTCGCTTCCCGCCAGTGGCGGCGATGTTCCGCACCGCCTGACAAGGGCGGCGAACGCGCCGAGCTGGCTGGCATTGCAAGACAGGCCGGGGGAAACCCCGGCCTTTTCTTTTGCCGTCCAGGTGGGCCAAGCGGCGCGCGGATGCGCCGTCTGGTGCAATCGATTCTGGGGTGTGATCTATACAGTATTGGTTTGTGTTTGAAAGCGCGCAGCTTACGGAGTGGCGAGAATGGAGAAATTATACTTTCGTGTTTCCCTACCGTCGTCCGTGATGGCAGGAAGGACGACGCCTTTTGGGGCTGCCAGCCTTGACGGTTCCCAAGAGTGTGTCATAATGACATTCACTGAACACTGTTGACCGCATCCAGGCAAGGGGCAGAACAACGGGCCGCCGATATCGCCAGCGCTGGCATGTGTTCAATTTTCTTTAGCATCCTGACGTGTCCGGGGCATCCGTGGCTGGCAGTATCAAGAAGTATCATTCGTTCAGGAAGGACCTCCTCATTCTGCTCGCCTGCGTCATGGGCGCGCTGGTGGCGGGCGTGGTGGCGGGCAACGGCTACCTTCTGGATACCGTCATCAGCGAATTCCGGGAAAGCCAGATAAGCTCGATGCTCGGCAACGTCCGCCGGACGCTGCTCATCCAGGACAGGGCCTACCACCTCTACGAGAAAATGCTGGACGAGCGCATGCGCGCCGCCATGCACCGCTTCCAGGATGCCTATTCCCGCTGCGGCGGGGATCTCGAAACCCTGGACCTCTCCTCCCTGCGCTCCCCGCAGGACCACGACATCGACTTCTTCGCGCTCGACGGCGCCAACGTCGTGGTGCTGACCTCCTTCGAGAAAGACCTGGGGCTCAACATCGCCGAGCCGGGCACGGAGTTGGCGGCCTATCTGGAGAGTGTGCGCGGCACGGGCGAGTACGTCACCCACCGGGCCACGGTGAGCCGGTACGACGGCATCAAGAAGTTCGCCTACCAGGTGGCCGAGGGCGGCAGGCACCTGCTGGAGGTGGGCGTGTCGCTCTCCAGGCACTCCGCCAGTCTGGCCGGAGTCAGGCTGGACACCGTTCCCGGCGACATACGCCAGGACAACGACATGCTGCTCTCCGTGCATGTGTTCAACTCCTCGGGAATATCCTTCACCAGCGACGAAAGCGGCCAGCACTTCCTGCTCGGGGGCGAGCGCCGCGAAGCCCTGAGCCGCGCCCTTGCCACGGGGCAGGCGGAACTCAGGTCCGGGGCCGAGGTGCTCTACCGCTACTTCCAGCTCGCGCCCACGGAGAGCGGGGAGCTGGGCAAGGTGGTGGAGATCGCCGTGGACACGGCCAAGCTTCGCGGGCTTCGCAACGGCCACCTGCTGTTGCTTATGGGGTTTGGCGTGGTCTGCGTGGCCGGCGGGCTGGCGGCCAGCCTCTGGCTGGCCAGGAGGTTCAGCCGCCCGCTGCTGCAGCTCTCAGATGGGGTTCATCGCATCGCCGCTGGCCACCTTGGCGAACCGGTGGTGGTGGACAGCACCAACGAGATCGGCCAGCTCGCCAGCGATGTGGAGGCCATGCGCGTACGCATCGCCGGGCTTGTCTCCCGCCTGGAGGCCACCAACCAGGAGCTGCTGGGCAACTATGACGTGCTCATCAGGGCTTTCCTCAAGGCCCTGGAGCACCGCGAGAGCGGCACGGCCGCCCACTCCCTGCGGGTGAACCGCATCGCCATGGCCATCGGCGAGGCCATGGGCCTGGACGAGCGCCGGATGAACCTGCTGGACTGGGGCTCCCTGCTGCACGACATCGGCAAACTGACCCTCAGCAACACCCTCCTGCTCAAGCCGGGCGCGCTGACCCCCGAAGAATACGAGTGCGTCAAGCGCCACCCCTCCCTGGGGCACGAGGTGCTGCGCGAGCTCCATTATCTCGGCGGCGCGCTGGAGGTCACCCTGCACCACCACGAGCGCTATGACGGCGCGGGCTACCCCCACGGCCTCTCCGGGGAGGGCATCCCCCTGCTGGCCCGCATCTGCGCCGTGGCCGACGCCTTCGAAGCCATGACCAGCGACCGCCCCTACCGCAGCGGCATGGACCGCGTCCGGGCCTGCGAGGAGATCAAGGCCGCGGCCGGGTCGCAGTTCGATCCCGACGTGGTGGAGGCGTTCCTGCGCCTGCCCTGGCGCGAGCTGTAGCCGACCGGGACTTGCGGACCGCCGCCACGGCTGCTACCTGGGCCCGGAAAAAGGGGCCGCGCAGCAGCGCCCGTCCCTCCAGAGGCGCATCCATATGGATATCACCACCTTTCTGACCTTCGTCGGCCTGGTCTTCGTCCTGGTCATCACCCCCGGGCCGGACATGCTCTACATCGTCACCACCTCCATGGCCTCCGGGGCGCGCAGCGGGCTGGCCTGCGTGCTGGGCGTGGCCGTGGGGGCCTACGTGCACGCCGTGTGCGTGGCCTTCGGGCTCTCCGCCGTGCTGGCCGCCTCCCAGACGGCCTACGATGTGGTGCGTTGGGGCGGCGCGGCCTATCTGGTGTGGATCGGGCTCAAGACCATGTTCGGGCCCTCCGTGCTGGAGCTTACGGGCAACTGCGCGCAGCGCACTTTCGCGCAGAGCTTCAGGCGCGGCGTGCTGACCAACGTGATGAACCCCAAGGCATTCCTGTTCTGCGTCACCTTCTATCCGCAGTTCGCCAACCCAGCGGCGGGGCCGGTCTGGTCCCAGGTGCTGCTCATGGGGGTGGTCACGTCGCTCATGCTGCTGGCGGTGATGACGCCCATCTCGTTCTCCAGCGGGCGCTTCGGCCGCTTCCTGGCCCGCAACGCCCTGATGCGGGTGCATCTGCCCAAGGCCCTGGGCGCGGTGTTCGTGGGGCTGGGGCTGCATTTGCTGTTCAGGACGGATGGGGCGGGCGCGGCGCGGTAGCGGCGAAAGGCGTAAGAATCTTGGGTTGTAGGCTCCCTGCCTGGCCTCCGGCGGGCGGGGCAAACCGATATATTTGAAGAATATCGGCTTGCCCCGCAC
>NZ_JAKZKW010000023.1 GCF_022808695.1 Fundidesulfovibrio soli | reverse complement strand
CGCCGGGGAGCCTGCCGATGGTTTTGAAGAACATCGACCGGCTCCCCGGCGCGCTGGCCCCTCCCCAAGGCTGGCGTCGGCGTTTACAAGGCCCTGGCCAGGCGCTTGTCCCCCACGCGCATGGTCACCTTCTCCTTGTCCAGATATTCCAGCAAGGGAATGGAGAACTTGCGCGTCAGGTTCGTGAGTTCGCGGAAATCCTGTGGCCCGAGCTCCTTGTGCTCCGCGAAGTAGGCGGCCACGCTCTTCTTGAGCCCCTCCAGGGCGGACACGGCGAAGTACATGTCCTCCTTGATGCGGGATATCAGGCCCTGGTCCTGCAGGAGCTTGTACACGGGCTGGGCCTCCTTCTGGCCCACGCCAAGCAGCTCCAGCACGTCCTTGTAGTTTGGGGGGGTCAGCCCGCCCTGCTCGTAGACGCCGAGCAGGCGCTGGCGCAGGTCGGCCTGGTCCGTGCCCAGGCTCACGCTGTGCTCCGGCAGGCGCATGAGCTCCTGCTCCTGCACGATCTTGCCCGCCTTGATGAGACGCTCGGCCAGGAAGTGCATGAGCTTGGGGTGCAGCCCCTTGCCCCAGGTGGAGGCCAGCTCCCCCCGGGCCACGCCCTGCTTGAGCGGCTCGCGCTTGTGGAAGGCGGCCAGGTGCGCGAGCAGCCCGGCGGAAAGCTCGTCCAGGACCTCGCCGGAGATCCACTGGCGGGCCTCCTTGTCCCACAGGCTGGCCAGCCCCTTGCCGGAGAAGCCCTGCAGGGCCTTCTCCAATTCGCGGCTCTCGAGCCCCGTGAGCACCATGAGCGCGGCGAAGCTCGCGCCCTCGCGCCCGCGCAGCTTGAGGTGCAGGGCCACCCGCTCCTCCGGCCCGGCGGCGGGCAGCGCGGACAGCAGGGCCAGCTCCGGGCCGTGGCGCTTCACGCGCCCGGCCAGGGGGGAGATGATGGTGCCGCCCGCCACGGTGCGCAGGGGCGAGAAGGCCCGCATGACGCAGCGGTCCCCGGTGACGCCCGCCAGGGGCGACTCGAAGCGCGCCTGGCACAGGGCGGTCTGCCCGGGCTCCAGCTTGTCGCGGTCCAGGAAGTAGAGCCGGGCCATGACCTCGCGCGTGCCGTGGTGGAAGTGCACCTCGCCCCTGTGGCGCAGGCCCCGGTGGGCCGAGGGCAGGCAGGTGACCTCCATGTTCCAGGCCAGGGAGGGGAACAATGTGCCCGGCCTGGCCAGCACCTCGCCGCGCTCAACGTCCTCCACTTCCAGGCCCATGAGGTTCACGGCGGTGCGCTGGCCCGCGCGGGCCGCGTCGTCCGTGTGGCCGTGCACCTGCAGGCCGCGCACCTTGCTGGCCTTGCCAGAGGGGTAGAGCGTCACCTCGTCGCCCGCGTGCAGCGTGCCGGAGATGAGCGTGCCCGTGACCACGGTGCCGTGGCCGCGCATGGTGAACACCCGGTCGATGGGCAGCCGCGCCAGGTCGGAGCGGCGCTTGGGCGCGTGGTCCCCGGCCAGGCGGGCCAGCTCGGCGCGCAGCGCGTCGAGCCCCTGCCCGTTGTGCGCGGAGACGGGGATCAGCGGGGCCTCGGCCAGGAAGGAGGACGACAGGTAGGCCCGCACGTCCTCCGTGACCAGGGCCAGCCACTCCTCGTCCACGGCGTCCACCTTGGTCAGGGCCACCACGCCGTCGGTTACGCCCAGCAGGGTGCAGATCTCCAGGTGCTCGCGGGTCTGGGGCATGACGCCCTCGTCCGCCGCGATCACCAGGACCACGAAGTCGATGCCCGCAGCCCCGGCCACCATGTTCTTCACGAAGCGCTCGTGCCCGGGCACGTCCACCACGCCGAGCGTCTGGCCGCCGGGCAGCTCCATGGAGGCGAAGCCCAGCTCGATGGTGATGCCGCGCTTCTTCTCCTCGGCCAGGCGGTCGCAGTCCACGCCCGTGAGCGCCTTCACCAGCGTGGTCTTGCCATGGTCGATGTGACCGGCTGTGCCCATGATGACCGGCATGATGCTCCTCGTGTCGCGTCCCCGGAGAGGCCCTCTGGGGCCAGCTCCGGCGGAACCGTTCGCACTGCTGCCGGAGAACGCGGATGCGCTTCCCGGCGGCGGACCCTAGCTCTCCAGGAACGCCTTGTAGGCGAGCATGGTGGCGTACAGGTCGGCCTTGCTGGCCAGCTCCAGGGGGCTGTGCATGGAGAGCACGGGCGGGCCGAAGTCGATGATGTCCATGCCGTACTTGGCCAGGAACTTGGCCACGGTGCCGCCGCCGCCCAGGTCCACCTTGCCCAGCTCCGCCATCTGCCAGGGCACGCCCGCGCCGTCGAGCACGTTCCTGACCCAGGCCACGTACTCGGGGTGGGCGTCGCTGGCGCCCACCTTGCCGCGATGGCCGGTGAACTTGTTGAGCGTGGGGCCGTGGCCGATGAGGCAGGCGTTGAGCTTCTCGTGCACGTCCTGGTAGTCGGGGTCCAGGGCGGCGTTGACGTCGGCGGACACGGCCTTGGAGGCGTCCAGCACGCGCGAGGCGCGCGCACCCGGCTCCCAGGCGTGGATCAGGTCCTCCAGGCAGTACTCGAAGAACTTGGAGCTGGCGCCGGTTGAGCCTTCGGAGCCGATCTCCTCCTTGTCCCAGAAGAGCACGATCTGGGTGTGCTCGGGCTGCTCGGCGGCCAGCAGGGCCTCCAGCCCGGCGTAGACGCAGATGCGGTCATCGTGGCCGTAGCCGCCGATGAGCGCGGAATCCAGGCCCACGTAGCGCGCCGGGCCAGCGGGCACGGCCTGCAGCTCCGCCGAGTACAGGTCGGACTCGGTGATGCCGTAGCGCTTGTTGAGCAGCGTCAGCACCTGGGACTTGAGCTTGCACTTCACGTCGGAGGGGTCGCAGGCCTTGCCTTCAACGGTGGCGCCGTCCGAGCCCGCCGGGGCGTGGCCCATGATGATGTTGAGCTTCTCGGCCTCGAAGGCGTCGGCGAGCTTCTGCTCCATCTGCTTGTAGGCCAGGTGGGGCAGCAGGTCCGGGATGGTGAACACCGGGTCGGCCGGGTCCTCGCCGATGACCACCTCCACGGCGGTGCCGTCGGCCTTGACCACCACCCCGTGCAGGGCCAGGGCCCGCGCCAGCCACTGGTGCTTGCGGATGCCGCCGTAGTAGTGGGTCTTGGCCTGGGAGACGCTGCAATCCTCGTAGAGGGGGCGCTGCTTGAGGTCCAGGCGGGGGGAGTCCGCGTGGGCGCCCAGCAGGCGGAAGCCCTCGGACAGGGGCCGCTTGCCCTTGCGGGCGATGAACACGGTCTTGCCCTTGAAGATGCGGAAGCAGGCGTCGCCCGTGAAGTCGCCGTTGGGGCTCTCGGCGTAGCCTGCGGCGGCCAGGCGCTCGCGCACGTAGCGCATCACCTCGCGCTCGGTCTTGCAGGTGGAGAGGAAGGAGACGTATCCGGCGGCCAGGGCGTCCATGGCGGCGCGGTCCTGCTCGGAGGCGTAGACGTCCCAGCAGTTCTTGGATTCGTGTTCGAGGCTTTTCATGCTCACTCCTTGAGGCGTGATGATCCGTCGCGGTTCAGGCCAGGGCCGGAGCCGGGGGCTAGCCCAGGGCTTGCGCCAGGGCCTGGCCCAGGCTCTGGGCGGCCAGGGGAAATTCGTTCTTGTCCAGGGTGCGCGGGTCCAGGCAGAAGCGGCCGTCCTCGATGCGGCCCACCAGGGGCGGGTCCGTGCCGAGCAGGCGCTCGCGCAGGGCGTCGGCGCTGATTGAGGCGTCGCGAGGCTCAAGGCGCACCAGCGTGGTGGGCAGGTCGCGCTCGGGGAAGGCTCCCCCGCCCACGCGCGAAGCTCCGGGCACCGTCGAGGCCTCCAGCACGTTGCCCAGCCTGCGGCGCAGCAGCCCGGCCAGGGCGCGGGCCTTGGCGGCCAGCTCCTTGGGGGCGGCGCAGATCATGGCCAGGGTGGGCACCTGGGCGCGGGCCAGCTCCGGGTCCAGGTAGAGGCGCAGGGTGGCCTCCAGGGCGGCCAGGGTCATCTTGTCGATGCGCAGGGCCCGGTTCAGCTGGTTGCGCCGGATCACGTCGACGTATTGCTTGCGGCCCACGATGATGCCCGCCTGCGGCCCGCCCAGCACCTTGTCCCCGCTGAAGCAGACCACGTCCGCCCCCTGGGCCACCACCTCGCGCACGGTGGGCTCGCCGGGCAGTCCGGCCTGGGCGAAGTCGAAGAGGGTGCCGCTGCCCAGGTCCTCGATGACGGGCAGGTTGAGTTCCCGGCCCAGGCCGGCCAGTTCCTCCAGGGGCACTTCCTTGGTGAAGCCGATGATCCTGAAGTTCGAGGTGTGCACGCGCATGAGCGCGGCCGTTTCCGGGCCAACGGCCTGGCGGTAGTCGCGCAGGTGGGTGCGGTTGGTGGCCCCCACCTCCTTGAGGATCGCGCCGGACTTGGCCATCACCTCGGGCACGCGGAACGAGCCGCCGATCTCCACCAGCTGCCCGCGCGAAACCACCACCTCGCGGCCCTTGCACAGGCTCTCCAGCACCAAGAAAACGGCGGCCGCGTTGTTGTTGACCACCACGGCGGCCTCGGCCCCGGTGAGGTGGGTCAGCAGGCCTTCCACGTGGCTGTAGCGGCTGCCGCGCTGGCCCGTGTCCAGGTCGAACTCCAGGTTGGAATAGTGCGCGCAGGCGCTCTGCACCGCGCGGGTGGCGCTTTCGGCCAGGATGGAGCGGCCCAGGTTGGTGTGCACCACCACGCCCGTGCCGTTGAGCACCCGGCGGAAGCGCGGGCGCACGAAAGAGCGCACGAAGCACTCCAGGCGCGGGGCCAGGCGCTCCCACTCCAGCTGGGAGGGGTCCGCGACCAGGCCGGAGCGGATCTCCTCGCGCTGGGCGTCCAGGAAGGCCTGCGCCGCCTCGCGCACCAGGGGCCTGGGCGCGCCGGAAAGCTCCGGGCGGCCTTCCAGGGCGGCCAGCACGCGGTCCATGGAGGGCAGCAGACGGAAAAGGGTGTTGGGCATGGTGGCTCTCCCCGCAAAGATATGGGGAATTAGCCCACATCCCGGTCGAAGGCAATCTGACCGGCGGCTAGCAGCGTACCGTGGTGGCCAGCCCGCCCTGGGCGGTCTCCTTGTATTTGGCGCACATGTCGCGCCCGGTCTCGGCCATGGCCTTGATGGCCTGGTCCAGCCCCACCATGTGGTAGGACGACACCACCGCCGCCGCGATCTGATAGGCGGCGTAGGCCTTCACCGCGCCCATGGCGTTGCGCTCGATGCAGGGAATCTGCACGTAGCCCTGCACCGGGTCGCAGGTGAGCCCCAGGTGGTGCTCCAGCGCGGTCTCCGCCGCGTTCTCCACCAGCTTGGCCTCATGCCCGTAGACCTGGGCCAGGAACGCGGCGGACATGGCCGAGGCCACCCCCACCTCGCCCTGGCAGCCCACCTCAGCCCCGCTCACCGAGGCGTTGTGCTTGGCCAGCATCCCCACCAGGGCGGCGGCCAGCATGCCGTCGCGCAGGGCCTTGCGGAACACCCCGGCCGTGGGCCGCAGGTTCTTGGTGACGTAGAGCACCGCAGCCAGCACGCCCGAACCGCCCGAAGTGGGCGCGGTGACGATGGTGTGCCCGGCGGCGTTCTCCTCCGAAGCGGCGAAGGCGCAGGCGCACAGGGCCAGGATGGGCCTGTCGTGCATCTGGGGGTCCTGCCGGTAGCGCTCGAAGAGGGCCTTGGCCTTGCGGTTGAGCCCCAGCGGCCCGGGCAGCACGCCCTCGGTCTCCAGGCCGCGCTCCACGGCGTCCTCCATGGCGCGCATCACGTCCTCGATGCGGGCCTCGATCTGCTTGGGGGTCTGCCCGGTGAGGGCGGCCTCGTTGGCGATCATCACCTCGGGCAGGGTCAGGCCCGTGGCGGCCAGCACCTCCCTGAAACCGAGCATGGAGTCGTAGGGATAGGCCGGAGCCGGGCGCTGGGCCGGGGGCTGGTCCCGCCATTCGATGAACCCGCCGCCCACGGAGTAGGCCTCGCGCTCGAACAGGGCGGCTCCATCGACGTCCAGCAGGCGGAAGATCATGGTGTTGGGATGGCGCTCCGCCCTGGCGAGCATGTCGAAGACGATGTCGGCCTCGCGCAGCGGCAGGGTCCGCCCGGCCAGCAGCACCGTGCCGGACTCGAACCCGGAGAGGCTGTCCAGGATGTCCGGGGGGCAGCTCTGGGGCCGGTTGCCCATGAGCCCGGCCAGCACGGCCCGCACGGTGCCGTGGCCCCGGCCCGTGGCCGCCAGGGAGCCGAGCAGCGTCACCCGCAGGCCCGCCGCCCGGTCCAGGGTCTGGCTGGGCAGTTCGGCGGCCTGGGCCATGAACTCGACCGAGGCGAGCATGGGGCCGATGGTGTGGGAACTCGAAGGGCCGGGCCCGACCTTGAACAGCTCGAAAATGGAGGTGGTCACGGGGTTCATGGAGCCTCCGGTAGCCTAAAACCGCGCCGAATGCCACCGGCACGGGGCCCCGAGGCCCCTGGCGCCCCCCCGGGAACGAAAAAAAGACCGGCGCGCATGGCTGCGCGCCGGTCCGGTCTAAACGTTCGCAGGGAAGGGCTAGGCTGCCAGGGCCCGGGGCTTCTTGTGAGCCACCGCCGCCAGGCGCAGCTGGGAGCCCCCCGCGGGCAGGGCCGCGCCCGAGCCTTCGGCCTGCATCTGCCCGATGAGGTTCTTGAGCACCTGGGCCTGGTTGGCCAGCTCCTCCACGGCCAGGGCGGACTGGCGCATGCCCTCGGAGGTCTCGGCGGAAATCCTGCTGATGTCCTCTATGGAGCGGTTGATCTCCTCGCTGGCGGCGGACTGCTGCTCCGAGGCCGTGGCGATGGCGCGCACCTGGTCGGAGGAGAGGTCCACCAGGGTGACGATCTCGCGCAGGGCCTCGCCGGACCTGGCGGCCAGCTCAGTGGCCTCGGCGATGATCCCGGCGGCCTTCTCCACGTTGACGACGTTGCTCTGGGTTCCCTGCTGGATGCCCCGGATGGCGTCGCCCACTTCCTTGGTGGCGGTCATGGTCTTCTCGGCCAGCTTGCGCACCTCGTCGGCCACCACCGCGAAGCCCCGTCCGGCGTCGCCCGCGCGGGCGGCCTCGATGGCGGCGTTGAGCGCCAGCAGGTTGGTCTGGTCCGCGATGTCGGAGATGACGCCCATGATCCTGCCGATGCCTTCGGCCTGCTGGCCGAGCTCGGTCATGTCCTGCTTGAGCTTCAGGGAATTCTTCTGCACCTCGCCGATGCCCTCCACCACGCGGCCCACCACCTGCGAGCCTTCCTCGGCCTTCATCCTGGCCCTGTCGGAGGTTTCGGCGGCCTGGGAGGCGTTGCGGGCCACCTCCAGCACGGTGGCGTTCATCTCCTCCATGGCGGTGGCTGTCTCGCCCACGCGCTGGGCCTGGCCCTCGGCGCCCCGGCTGGACTGCTCCACCTGCGCCGCGAGCTGCTCCGAGGCGCTGGTGACGATCTCCACCACGCCTTCAAGCTCGTTGGCGGCCTGGAGCATGCCCTCTGCCTTGGCGCGCTCCGCCTGGGCCTTGGCTTCCTGGGCCTCGGCCGTGGCCACGCGCGCGGCCTCGGCCTCGCGCTCGGCCTGGGCGCTCTTCTGGTCGGCCTCGGCAATCTTCTCCTTCAGGGCGGCCACCATGGCGCGCAGGCCGTCAGCCAGCCTGCCCACCTCGTCCTTCTGATGCACGTCCAGGCTGGCGTTGAGGTTGCCTTCCGCGACGGCCCCGGAGAAATTCATGGCCCCCCTGAGCGGACGCACGATGGTGCGTGTCACGTACACGCCGACCAGCACCGAAAGGATGGGCGCGGCAATGGCCAGCGACAGCAGCAGCTTGTTCTGCCAGCTGATGGCGGCGTCGGCCTCCAGGGAGTCGGCCTCGGCGCTTCGCGCATAGATCGCGATGACCTTGCCCAGGGCGTCGTTGAGCTTGCGGTTGACCTCGCCGCCCCGCTCGATCACGGCCTTCTCCGCTTCGAGCGCCAGGGACTTGTTATCGAGGTTCTTCTCCCAGGCCTCCACGACCTCGGTGATCTTATCGTTGATCTCGCGGGTTTCCGGCAGGATTGTCTTGAAGACGCCCCAGGCGGCCAGGGCCTCCTGGGAATGGTTGAGCTTCTCGAAGCGGTCCAGGGCCTCCCGGTAGTTTTTGCGGGCGTTCTGGATGTTGTCCCTCTGGCGCTGGCGCTCCTGCGGCAGGATGGACTCCGTCAGCAGCGTGCGCTGCGCCACGACGATGTTGCGCAGGTTGAAGCGGATGGTGGTCAATTCGGTGATCGCCGGAATGTAGAGCCTTGTGCTCGCATCTACATGGTCTTTGGCCGAGTTGAGCCCGAGATATCCAACGAGCCCGACAACGGACGTGAGCACCGATACGACGATAAACGCGGCAACCAGCCTGACTCCAACGCGAATGTTATTCACAACTCCCCCTTTCGGCCCTTGCTCATGCAACAACTGGGACCTTTCCGAACTCTGCGCGAAATTTCCGGCGGACGTCCGCCGACGGAAGCCGCGACATAGCACCACAAATCCAAATTAATCACTCTCGAAGAATTGGCAAACTGGATATGCGACCACTTTGGTATGCTTTTTTGGGGGTGCGGCACAACCGGCTTTACGAACCGCCCCGCCGAAGCCAGGACTCTTGCTTCAAGCCTCAGACCCCATGCACCCAAGCCCGTGTCCACCTCGCGGCCTGCCAACGTGCATCATCGGCGGTTCATCGCAAAACTTTAGCGCCAACAAATACGAAAGAAGAAACGTTCTGACCTCACTGCATAGGGCGAGTTAAAGGGCGGCGAGGTTGGGTTGGTTGGAAACCCCGCCGCCCTGTGGCAGTGATTAAGGCACCTGACCTCTATCAGGCGGAGCACTTGGAGGAAAGGAGAAAAACGCCGAAGCGGAAAAAAACCCGCAGCCCTCCGCGGGGAGGGCCCCCCAACTACTTGCGGACCCCGTACCGCCCGCCGGTGGGGGGCCAATCGCTGGTTCTGCGGGCGTGCAGGGAGACGAGGAAATCCCAGGCCATCACCCCGAGCGTCAACGCCAGGAGCAGCCCCACGCCCCAGGCCAGGGAGGCAGCATACCTGTCCCCGACGAAGCCGAAGAATCCGTCGAAGAGCCAGAAGTGCAGGCTTTTGCCAAGCCCCCTCCTGCCGCCGGGCAAACGTGTGACGTAGAGCACCTGGGTCACGATCTGCGAGATCACGAATACGGGCAGGGCGTGCCTGCCCAGAGCCAGGACCGGGGCCATCCAGCGCCCGCGCTCCGCCCTGTCCAGCAGGCGATGGGCCAGGGCGGTGAGCATCAGGCCGAAGCCGCCCACGAACATCACGAAAGAGCTGGTGGTGATGACCTTGTTGATGGGAAACCATTCGTCCCAGGCCAGCCCGCCCAGGTGCAGCCAGAACCCGATCAGGAACACGGAGCCCCAGCCCGGGTCCTCCCCGCCGCGCTTGAGCCAGCGGCCGGCGAGCACCCCGAACAGGGCCAGGGCCACGCAGGGCAGCGTGGACAACAGGCCCTCGGGGTCCCACGAGGTGTCGTATTCCCAGATGTGGCCGCGCAGGAGCATCTGGTCCAGCCAGCCTTCCAGGTTGTACTCCATGTCCAGGGTCGGATAGCCCAGCCCCGGCACCGGTACGAAGGCCCAAAGCAGCCAGTAGCCCACCAGGATGCCCAGGGCCACGCCCAGCACCCCGTCCCTGGAGAGCTTCAGGTGCAGCCAGAGCGTGACCAGGTAGACCACGGCGATGCGCTGCAACACTCCCGGAATCCGCAGCGTTTCCAGATTGAAGGAGGGAAAGCCGTTCACGACCAGGCCCGTGCAGAAGATGACGCCCGCGCGCCTCACCGCGCCAAGCCAGATCCCCTGGGGCGGCGGGTCCCGGCGGACGGCAAGCGCCACGGAGACGCCCACGAGGAAGAGGAACATGGGGAAGATGAAATCCACGGCGGTCCAGCCGTGCCAATGGGAGTGCACCATCTCGCGGTAGATGTACATGGTGTCCCCGGGGTTGTTGGCCACCACCATGAAGGCCACCGTCAGCCCCCGGAGGAAATCCACGGACACGATCCGCCTGCCGCCGCTCTTGCCCATGCCGCTCGCCCCGATGGAAGAAAAATGCCCCGCTCGCGCGGGTGAGTCTGCTATCATACGGAACCGGGCGAATGGCAAGAACGCCGTCGCTTAGCCGCGGTGCAGGCCGAACGTGCCCGGCCAAGCCCCGGCCGCTTGCCCAAAAGGCCCGATTCGGGCTACCTCTGGGCGAAGCCCATTCTCCAGGCCCGAACCGGCCTTCCGACGTCCGTCCGCGACACTGCGCAGCACAAGGAGCGAATGATGATGAAGCGTATCGTCAGCATGGCCCTGATCGCAGCCGTTGTTGTTAGCTACGCCGCTGCGGCCTTCGCGGCGACCTCCGTCAAAGTGACGGGAGACGCGAGAATCTGGGGCAACTCCTGGACACGCATCAATTACACCGGCTGGAACGCCCGGGGGACGACTACAGGCGACCCCCTGACCATCTGGGAGCGCTTCCGCCTGCGCACCGACTTCATCGCCAACGAGAACCTGAAGCTGCGCATGGGCATCCGGGTCAACAACAGGGCCTGGGGCAACGACACCTTCACGGTGGACAACCCCACCACCGCCATCGACGTCTACCAGGCCTACCTGCAGTTCAAATGGCCCGGCTCGGACGTGGAGTTCACCGTCGGACTGCAGGACATCGACCTGCCCATCTCCGCGCCGGGCCTGTTGAACACCAGCCCGGTGTTCGGAGGCACCAGGGCCGCCGCCGCCCTGGTCACCGTCCCAGGGGGGGCTGGCCTCAAGCTCACCGCCGGGTTCATCCGCTTCCTCGACACCAACAAGGATTTCGACCCCACGACCACCCAGGTGGCCGACGAGTTCGACGCCTACCTCATGACGCTTCCCATCCCTCTGGACGGCTTCAAGGCCACCCCCTGGGCCATGCTCGGCGTGGCCGGGAGGAACGCGAACTACTCCGTCCTGGTGGGCAACACCCCGCGCTACACCAACCAAAGCCTGGCCACCAACCTGTTCCCGGCGGCCTCCCTGGCCCCGGGGGCCACGTTCCGCAACGCCCAGAACCTCTCCTGGTGGGCGGGGGCCTCGGTGGCCGTCACCAGCGCGGACCCGTTCAAGTTCTACGCCGACGTGATCTTCGGCCAGGGCAACGCCGGCGACAGGAAGTCCAACAGGCGCGGCGGCTTTTTCCTGGACGTGGCCGCCGAATACACCAACCTGATGTACTTCACCCCCCAGGCGGCCTTCTGGTATTCCAGCGGCGAGGACAGCTCCACCCGCAACGGCTCCGAACGCATGCCCGCCGTGGTGGGATCCTGGGGGCCCTCCACCTCCTTCCTGTTCGATTCCAACCAGGCCTTCGGCGAGAACTCCATGGGGCTGAACCCCATGGGCTCGGCGGGCTTCGCCCTTTCCCTGAACGCGATCACCTTCCTGCAGGACATGACCCACCGCCTGACCTTCGCCTACGCCTGGGGCACCAACAGCCCCCGCGCCCTGCGCAACGCCAACCTGCTCACGGGCGTGGGCACGTATGTGCAGATGGGCCGAGACCTGACCGTCAACGAGCACGTCATGGGCCTCAACTTCGACACCACGTACGACGTGTACAACAACCTGGCGCTCATCGTGGAGACCGGCTGGGCCCACGGCCAATTCCAGCAGAGCGTCTGGGGGCGGCGTTTCGTGAACCAGGCCAGAAACGGGGACGCCTGGAAGGTGGCCTTCGGCCTGCAGTACAAGTTCTGAGCGGGTGCGGCCGGGCGCCTTCGATCGGGGCATCCCATCACCCCAAACACCGGAATGGCGACTGTATAGCTTGCCGCGAAAGCGAAGGGTACGTTATCCTCTCTGTTGGTTCTTCCGCAGACAAGGGCTGATTTGCGGCCCGCGTTCAACCCTCAACGGTAAAGGAGACGGGCACAATGAAGCGCCTTGCAAGCCTGGCCGTTCTGGCAGCCCTAACCCTGGGCTGCGCCACGGCGGCCATGGCCGCGACCGAGGTCAGGATGACGGGCGAGGCCCGCGTGTGGGGCAACGCCTGGAGCCACGTGAACTACACAGGGTGGAACTACAAGGCCACAACCACCGGCGACCCCCTGACCATATGGGAGCGCCTGCGCCTGCGTACCGATTTCATCGCCAACGAGGGGCTCAAGTTCCGTTTCGGCATCCGCGTCAACAACCGGGCCTGGGGCAACGACACCTTCACCGTGGACAACCCCACCACCGCCATCGACGTCTACCAGGCCTTCCTGCAGTTCAAATGGCCCGGGACCGACCTGGAGTTCACCGTTGGCCTGCAGGACATCGACCTGCCCATTTCCGGCCCCAGCGTGCTCAACACGAGCCCGGTGATCGGCGGTACCCGCGCGGCGGGGGCCACCTTCTCGGCGCCCGTGACCGAGCAGTTCAAGGTCAACGGCGGCTTCATCCGCTTCCTTGACACCAACAAGGATTTCGACACCACCACGACCCAGGTGGCGGACGAGTTCGACGGGTACTTCCTGACCCTGCCCGTGACCTTCGAGGGCTTCAAGGCCACCCCGTGGGCCATGCTCGCCGTGGCCGGGCGCGCGGCGGGCTACGCCAGCACCTTCGCCGGCGCCTCGCCGCGCTATTCCAACCAGACCCTGGCCACCAACCTGCTCTCCGCCGCCTCGCTCGCTCCCGGGGCCACCTTCCGCAACGCCCAGAACGCCTATTGGTGGGTTGGCGCGTCCGTCGCGGTCACCGCCCTGGACCCCTTCAAGTTCTACGGCGACGTAGTCTACGGCGAGGGCAACGCCTCGGACAAGAGCGCCAACCGGCGCGCGGGCATGTTCTTCGACCTGGCCGCCGAATACACCGGGTTCTCCGCGCTCACCCCGCAGGCCAGCTTCTGGTACGGCACCGGCGAAGACGGCTCCACCCGCAACGGCTCAGAGCGCATGCCCTCCGTCGTCGGTTCCTGGGGGCCGTCCACTTCCTTCCTGTTCGACTCGAACCAGGCCTTCGGCGCGGGCAACATGGGGCTCAACGCCATGGGCTCCTGGGGCTTCGCCGCCTCGCTGAACAAGGTCTCCTTCATCGAGAACCTCACCCACCGGCTGACTTTCACCTACGCCCAGGGCAACAACAGCGGCCGGGCGCTGCGCAACGCCACCCTGCTGACCGGCACCGGCAACTACGTGCAGATGGGCCGCGACCTTGCCGTGGGCGAATACGTCCTGGGCATCAACTTCGACAACCAGTACGCCATCTATGAGAACCTCGCGGCCATCGTGGAGGCGGGCTGGGCGCACGGCTCCTTCCTGAAGAGCGTCTGGGGTTCGCGCCTGGTCAACGAGGCCAGGGGCGGCGACGCCGTGAAAGTGGCCTTCGGCCTGAACTACAGGTTCTAAGACGCTTATCCGGCTCGGGATGCGGATAGCGTAGAAAAGGGTAAGGAGGACCCCATGACCAGGGAAGAAATCTACAAGGAGATGGAGGAGATGTTCGGGCTGGTGCCCACCATGTTCAAGTCCATTCCGGATGGATCGCTGGAATTGGAGTGGAACCTCTTCAAGCAGGTGCAGCTCGTGCCGGGGCCTATCCCCAACAAGTACCGCGAGTTGATCGGGGTGGCCCTGTCAGCGGCCACCAAATGCAAGTACTGCGCGTTCTTCCACACCGAGATGGCCAGGCTCAACGGCGCCACCGAGGCCGAAATCGAGGACGCGGTGCACTACGCCAAGTCCAGCGCTGGCTGGAGCGCCTACATCAACGGCATGCAGGTGGATTTCGAGCTCTTCAAGCGGGAGGTCAGGCAGGCTTGCAGGCACGCGGCCCCTGGCCCCACCCCTGGCTGCGAGTCCGAGTGCGGCCCGGGCTGACCCTTCGCGGGAACACGGACGCAAAAAACCCCGGAAGCCAAAAGGCTTCCGGGGTTTCACTTGCTCGATGGGGTGGCTGATGGGGCTTGAACCCACGGCCCCCAGGGCCACAACCTGGTGCTCTGCCAACTGAGCTACAGCCACCGTCGAACCAAGGCACTTATCCCAAGCCAGGGGTGCGGTCAAGCATCTTTCGCCCGTTTCTATCCCTTGAGCACGCGCCCGCTTCACGCTACAGGGGAGCCGGACCGCGGGCCAACCCGCTGGTCCCAAACCACAACACCGTGCGCGGCCGCAGGCGTTCGCCCAAGGCCGCACCCCATAGCGCGAGGATATCCATGGACAAACTGGTCATCGAAGGCGGCACGCCCCTGCACGGGCGCGTGCGCGTCTCCGGCTCGAAGAACGCGGCCCTGCCCATCCTCATGGCCGCCATCCTGCTCGACAGCCCCGTCACCTACACCAACGTGCCCAGGCTGCGCGACATCAACACCACGCTGAAGCTCCTGAACATCCTGGGCATGGAGACCTCCTTCGAGGACGGCGCGGCCACCGTGAAGCCTGGCGCGGGCCTGACCCCCGAGGCCCCCTACGACCTGGTGAAGACCATGCGCGCCTCCGTGCTCTGCCTCGGGCCGCTGCTGGCCCGCCTGGGCGAGGCCCGGGTTGCCCTGCCCGGCGGCTGCGCCATCGGCGCGCGCCCGGTGAACCTGCACCTCACCGCTCTGGAGAAGATGGGCGCGCAGTTCGACCTGGACTCCGGCTATATCGAGGGCAAGGCCGGCCGCCTGCACGGGGCCAAGATCCTCTTCGACCAGGTCACCGTGGGAGGCACCGAAAACCTGCTCATGGCCGCCACCCTGGCCGAGGGCGAGACCATCCTGGAGAACGCCGCGCGCGAGCCCGAGATCACCGACCTGGCCGAGTTCCTCATCGCCTGCGGGGCCAGGATCACCGGGCACGGCACCCCCGTGATCCGCATCGAGGGCGTGGAGTCGCTCTCGGGCTGCGAGTACTCCGTCATGCCCGACCGCATCGAGGCGGGCACCTACCTGGTGGCCGCCGCCATGACCGACGGAGACCTGCTGCTGGAGAACTGCCCCATGGGCGCGCTGGACGCCGTGTGCAGCAAACTGCGCGAGATGGGCGTGAGCATCGAGGAGGCCGACGGCGGCCTGGTGCGCGCCCGCAGGGGCGGCGAGCTGACCTGCATGGACGTGACCACCCGCCCCTACCCCGGCTTCCCCACCGACATGCAGGCCCAGCTCATGGCCCTGATGTGCGTCTCCTCCGGGGCGGGCACCATCCGCGAGACCATCTTCGAGAACCGCTTCATGCACGTACAGGAGCTGATGCGCCTGGGCGCGAAGATCAACGTCAGCTCCCAGAGCGCCTTCGTGCGCGGGGTGCCGCGCCTCGCGGGCGCGCCCGTGATGGCCTCGGACCTGCGGGCCTCCGCCTCCCTGGTGGTGGCGGGCCTCGCGGCCAAGGGCACCACCGAGGTGGCGCGCATCTACCACCTGGACCGGGGCTACGAGGCCATGGAGGTCAAGCTCCAGGCCCTGGGCGCCCGCATCACCCGCGCCAAGGAGTGACCCCCAGCCCGGGCCTGCTGCCCTGGCAGGCCCTCTTCCTTTTTGTATAGCCTAAGCCATAGCGGCAGCTTGTCATCAAACCAAGTAATGCTTATGATGTCCCAAAATAGTCAACGCAACAACACCCCACCTTACCAGCCCGGAAAATCAACGAGGTCATTAAACTAGTACATGGCTTAAAAATTTAAACAAACCGGATATTGAACACACGGAAACAGTGATTTAAAACGCTTGATATTGGAACACCGGGGCGAGAATGAGAAAAACCATTCCTAAGGACGCAAAACGCAAGCAGATTGCCCTACCTTCATTCATCCCTATTCTCTTGACTCTTGTCAGTATCATTATTGCCTCCGGGTCTCTTTACTACAACATGCACAGTAAGATTTCTGAGCAAGCCGAAAAAATTAGCACCCTACAAAAAGATAGCCACGCACAACAAAATATAATTGAGGATTATAAAAAAACCATCAGCGGGATTAGATTCACTTCACCTGGCTCTGGGCAAGTTAATCTCTCGGAAATTGGAACAAACAGTGAAAATCGCTTTAAACTGCAAGACTACACAAGCCATGCTGATGGGAAGTTCTTCCTACGACTCCCTCATTCATTGCACGATTGGCAATACGACCAACAAAATCTGTGGGATATACTATCATTTAGAGATCCAGGACTAGTCGACACAGTTGACCCAGAAAACTACTTGACGCAAGTTAAATGCGACCATTGGCACCTGGGATGCGGAGCAGCAACATTCGGATCCGACATATTCGTTGTTAGCTTCGAGAAGGACAAATCACTTCAGCTATTAGAAGGTTTCCAAAAGCACATCGCCTTCATTCGAGCCATATCAGATTTCAGAAAAGAGGCTTCCAGTAATCCAGGCACTATTTCTCCTGACAATTTAATACCCAAGATCAATTCCCTCGCCAAAAAATACGAATCCGACTACGACAAAGGAATAGCTGACACATCAAAAATTGATGTTCTTCTTTCCGTATTCATTTCATTGCTTCAAGAGGAACTGCTATTCAGCACAACATACAAAGGAAATTTTAAAATTCTCTCAATCGAAAGAACACAGGACGCTTTATACTGCCAGACTATGATGGAAATTGTTTGGAAATATAAACTTGATAACGGTGAACTAGCAGAAACAAGAATGAGCATGATAAATCAAATGGTCATTGTAAATTCAAAAACGAGCTGCACCCTAATAAGAACCACGCATGCAACATACAAAGACAAATCAGACAACTTCATAGACGCTGACAATTGCAACCAAAAACACGTAGCAGACAGCGAGTTCCTCCAAAATATCAAGGTCGCTCTGGACCGTTAAATCATTTAAAATCAGTCAATTAAGCAAGGTAATCCAACACAGACTCCAACGATGAGGAGTTTATTGGACCAATTCAACCAACAAGGCATGGTGCCTTGACACACCGCGAGCAAATAACCACACCACATCATTCGACATATTTCATACAGAATTGAATTTTACCACAACCGCTCTAGCACCATTATTGTCAATTCCGTCCTCAAACTATCATACACGGCCCTGTCCTTTTGCACGCAACCTGGTTGCTGGCCTTTGGCGCCTGGCACCAACAACACTTCAAATCTGAAACATTCCTATAAAATGGAGCTCTTAAACATAATGCCCCCGGGCCTGCTGCCCTGGCAGGCCCTCTTCCTGGCCTGCGCGGCCGGAGCCTGGGCCGCGCACGATCCGGCCCCGGGCATCGGGGCCGCGATCCTGGCCGCCGCGCTCTGGCGGCTGGCGGGCAGGAGATTCCCCCATCCGGCGGCCTTCGCACTGGCCGCACTGCTCGGCTTCGGCTACGCGGGCCTGCGCCTGCCCGACATTCCCCCCGGCCTCGACGAACTCTACGCCCCCCGCCTGAAGAGCCACCTGAACGCCCGCGTGGACTCCGTGCAGGAGCGCCCCGGCAACCGCCTGGAGGTCATCCTCTCGGACGTGCGACGCACCGGCGGGAGCGAACCGGAAGCCGCCCTCCCCGGCCTCGTGGCCTGGACCTGGCAGGATCCCGCCTTCCGCCCCGAACCCGGCTCCCGGGTGGACCTGGACGCCAGGCCCCGCACGGCTCAGGGCTTCGACAACTTCGGCGTGGACGGATGGGGCTGGCGCTGGCGGCTGCGCGGGGTCTTCCTGCGGGCCTACACCCTGGGCCCCAAGGGCGTGGCACTGGCCGGGCCGCCCCCGGACGACCCCTGGGAGCGCTGGCGGCTGGAACTGCGCGAGGCCGTGTTGCGCGGGGCCGGGCCGGGCTCCGCCGGGGGCATGGTGCTGGGCCTGGTCACCGGCGAGCGCTTCGCCATAGCCCAGGCCGACCTGGAGCGCGTGCGCCGGGCCTCCCTGGCGCACCTGCTGGCCGTCTCCGGCATGAACCTGGCGGCGGTGGCCGCCCTGGGCTGGTGCGCGGCCTGGCTGGCCTGCGCCTTGCGGCCCAGCCTCTGCCTCACGCTGCCCCGGGCCAAGCTGGCCGTGCTCATCGGCCTGCCGCTCACGGCCTGCTACCTCTGGCTGGGCCGCTTCGAGCCCTCGCTCGTGCGCGCGGCCATCATGTTCGGGGCCTGGGGCCTGCTGGTGCTCATGGGCAGGAGCCGCGTGCTGCTCGACGGCCTGTTCATCGCCCTGGCCGCCATGTTCCTCTGGAATCCGCTCTGCGTGTTCGACGTGGGCCTGCAACTCTCGGCCGCGGCAGTGGCCGGGCTGGTGCTGCTCATGCCCCTGGCCGCCCCGGCGCTCAAGCGGCTGCGCGGCCTGGGCGGCCGCTCCCGCTGGAGCCTGCTGCTGGCCGTGCCCGTGGGCTGGGCCTGCGTGACCCTGGCTTCGCAACTGGCGGTGTTCCCCATCCAGGCCAGCGTGTTCGGGGAGGCCAGCCCCCATCTGTACCTGAACCTGCTCTGGGTGCCCGTGGTGGAGTGGGCCGCGCAGCCCCTGGCCTACCTGGGAGCCCTGACCGTAATCTGGCTGCCCTTGGTGGGCGAGCCCCTGCTGGCGGCCTCGGCCACGGTCTGTTCCTGGATGCTCGGCAGCCTGGAGGCCATGGACGCGCGCGGCTGGCTGGCCACCTACCCCGTGCAGCGGCCCTGGTGGCCCGAGGCGCTGGGCTGGTTCGCCCTGCTGGGCCTGGCTGCGGCCTTTGCCGCACTCGACGGCAAACGGCGCGCGGGCTGGGCCTGCCTCTGCCTGCTGCTGCTCGCCGCCCCGCCGCTCTGGCGCGCCTGGGACCAGCAGCGTGAGCGCGTGCGCCTGACGCTCCTGGACGTGGGGCAGGGGCAGTCCGCGCTGATCGAGATTCCCGGCGGGAAGCGTTACGTGGTGGATGGCGGCGGGGCGCTCTCGGGCAGCTTCGACATGGGGCGGGCCGTGCTGGCCCCGGCCCTGACCTGGGGCCGCGCGCCCAGGCTTGAGGGGCTGGTCATGTCCCACCCGGACCGCGACCACACCGGCGGGTTCGCCTACCTTTTGGGATCATTCAGGGTGGGTTTCCTTGCGGGCAACGGGGAGCTTCCCCGGCGGGAGGACTTCCTGGCCGGGCTGGCCGCCAGCGGTCTGGCCCCGCAGACCTGGCGCGAGGGCGAGTTCCACGCCCTGGGCCAAAGTCCGGGCCAGAATCCGGGCCAGGCCCTGGGCCAAGATATCGGGCTGGAGGTGCACTACCCGCCCGCCGCCGGCGCGGCCCACGGCAACGAGGGTTCGCTGGTGCTGCGCCTGATCTGGAAGGGCCGGGGCCTGGCTCTGCTGCCCGGGGACGCCGGGCCGCACGCCATGCATTACTTTCTCGGGAGCGGACGCCCGCTCCAAGCGGACGCGCTGGTGGCGCCGCACCACGGAAGCGCCAAGTCCCTCTCGCCGGAGCTCTACGCGGCCGTGTCGCCCTCCGTGGCCCTGGTCAGCGCCGGGGCCGGCAACAGCTACGGCTTCCCGGCCCAGGCGGTGCTGGACGCGCTCGGCAAGGCCGGGGCGCGGGTGTTCGGCACGGACCGCTGCGGGGCCGTGCGCCTCACCTGGGACTCCCCCGAGGCCGCGCCCCGCGTGGAGACCGCGCGCCCCTGCGGACCGGATTAGATTCCCGTCTAGATCCCGGAAGACTCGTGCTTGATGAAGGTGCCGTCGCGCAGCTCCCGGAAGGCCAGCTCCAGTTCAGCTTCGGTGTTCATGACGATGGGGCCGCCCCAGGCCACGGGTTCGCCCAAGGGCGCGCCCGTAAGCAGCAGGAAGCGCACGCCGCCCTCCCCGCCGGTCACGGCCAGCTCGTCGCCATCGCCGAAGAGCGCCAGCATCCGGTTCTCCACCGCAGCGCCCTCCACCGCCCCCTTGCCCCCGATGACGTAGACGAACGCCCTGTGGCCCCGCGGCGTGGGGTGGATGAACTCAACCCCCTCGGGCACGGAGCAGTCCAGGTATTCGGGATCGATGACGATGCCCTGCACTGGGCCGTCCACGCCGTCCACCCGGCCCGCGATGACCTTGACCACCGTGCCGTCGGCGCGGCGCACCTCGGGGATGTCGGCCGCAGTGAGGCCCCGGTAGCGCGGGGGCATCATCTTCTGCGCGGCGGGCAGGTTGGCCCAGAGCTGGAAGCCCAGCATGGAGCCCGTGTCGTCGCCCTTGGGCATCTCCTGGTGGATGATGCCGCTGCCGGCCGTCATCCACTGCACGTCGCCCGCGCCGATCACCCCGGAGTTGCCCATGCTGTCGCCGTGCTCCACGTCGCCTGAGAGCACGTAGGTGATGGTCTCGATGCCCCGGTGCGGATGCCAGGGGAAGCCCTTGATGAAATCCTCGACCTTATGGGCGCGGAAGTCGTCCAGCATCAGGAAGGGATCGAAATTGGGCACCTCGGACGAGCCGAAGACCCGGCGCAGGCGCACTCCGGCCCCCTCGACGACGGGCTGCCCCGTAAACATCTTCTTCACGCCTCTTCTCATGATCGTTTCCTCCTCGCGGGCCGCTCAGGAAAAGGCCCCGCGCAGCAGCGCGTAGGCCAGAACCACCGCCAGGCAGAACAGCACCAGCCAGCCGATGTGCACCTGGCGCGTTTCGCCCTTGCCGGGCTTGTCGTCCTCTCCGCTCATGGAGCGCCTCCTGTATTCGCCGCCGGGCCGGACGCGTCCGGCCCCCATCCTCCTATGGCCGCTTCCAGCCGGGAGATCAATGCCCAATCCGCTACCGCACTAGCACTCCAGCTACGCCAGCAAGCGAAGCCAGGACACTCTTCAAATACTTCACGGGAATAGCAGTAAAACAACCCGCATATCCCTGAATAACTGTTCCCATAATTGACATTGCTTGAACAACACAATTCGCAGTATCCTCAACCCAAACCGGGAGGACGTCATGAAATATGCGCTTATTCTGACATTCTTTTTGTTGATACCGCCCTATGCCTATGCTTTGGACCTAGTCCCGTTAGAAGCCTGCACGCTTATGGACGACGTTTTGGATTCCAAGGGGCACCCTTGGCGTGTTGACTCAAATTCTGGCGGCTGCGGTACTACGTACCAAAACCTGCCAAGCCAGGGCGTTATCAAATCAAATGTTGCATACTATGCCAACGGAGACAGCAGCTCTGCGAAGCAGCTCAAAATAATCTTGAACATAAACGACACTTCAACAGCAGATCACAACATTCAAACATTTAAACACTACTGCGGAAAATTGTATATGAAGCTCATAAAAAAACCATGGAGCATGGAGTTTTCCAAAGAGTTTGACAAAACGACCAGGGATGGAATCCAAAGGTCTTGGAAGGTTAATGAGATAGATTTTATACTGCTGAAGAAAATCTGGCCTACAGGCAAAGGTTACGAACTCCAGTTCATTGTCGAATAACATCGTCGATGCTTTGTATATATCAACAGGATATTTGAAGGGGTATTACTCTCCGCCCTGGCTACGCCTGACGAGATAGGCTAGCATGGGCCATCCCCCAGGAGGCATCCCCGTGGAAGACAACGACAAGCCATTAACCGCCGCCCAGGGCGAGTGCCGCATGGACACCCGCCCGCAGGACTGCGTGATCGTCATATTCGGAGCCTCGGGCGACCTCTCCGCCCGCAAGCTCTTCCCCGCCCTGGCCCGCCTGCTCCAGGTGGGCGACCTGCCCCGCAACTTCGCCATCGTGGGCGCGGCGCGCTCCAAGATGAGCGCGGAGGAGTTCCGCGAGTCCGTGCGCGCCGCCCTGGCCCGTTCGGGCCACCTCATGGAGCTTGACTGGGGCGCGCTGGCCCAGCGCATCCACTACCATGACCTGGAGTACGACACCCTGGGCGGCTACCTGGAGCTCTCCCGCTTCATAACCGGCCTGGAGGAGCGCCTGGGCCTGCCCGGCAACCGCATGTTCTACCTGGCCATCCCGCCCACGCTCTACGAGCCCGTGGCCGGGATGCTCGGGGCCTCGGGGCTCTCCGGGCGCGGCGTGGAGCAGGCCTGGACCCGCCTGGTGGTGGAGAAGCCCTTCGGCAGCGACCTGGCCTCCGCCCGCAGGCTGGACGAGGCCCTGCACGCCCACTTCCGCGAGGAGCAGATCTTCCGCATCGACCACTACCTCGCCAAGGAGACCATCCAGAACATCCTGCTGTTCCGCTTCGCCAACTCCGTGTTCGAGCCGGTGTGGAACCGCAACTTCGTGGAGTACGTCTCCATCGTGGCCGCCGAGGACCTGGGCGTGGAGCACCGCGCGGGCTACTACGAGCAGGCGGGCGTGCTGCGCGACATGTTCCAGAACCACATGATGCAGCTGCTGGCCCTGGCCGCCATGGAGCCGCCCTCCATGTTCCGGGCTGGCGAGGTGCTCGACGAAAAGGTGAAGGTCTACAAATGCCTGCGGCCCTTCGACCCGGCCCTGGGCTTCGGCCAGCTGGCGCTGGGGCAGTACGGCCCCGGCAAGGAGGGCGCGCTGCCCGGCTACCGGGAGGAGAAGAACGTGGCCCCGGGCTCCACCACCCCCACCTTCGCCATGCTCAAGGTCCACGTGGACAACTGGCGCTGGCAGGGCGTGCCCTTCTACATGACCTCGGGCAAGCGCCTGGCGCGCAAGCTCACGCGCATCGTGGTCAAGTTCAAGGAGGTGCCCCACTCCATCTACCGCCGGGTGCTGGGCGAGCACGTCTCGGCCAACCGGCTGGTCATGGAGACCTACCCGCAGGAGGCCATCAACCTGAGCTTCCAGGTCAAGAACCCGGGGCCGCGCTTCTGCCTGCGCACGGCCTCCATGAGCTTCGACTTCCAGCAGGGCTACACCGGGCCGCCGCTGGACTCCTACGAGAAGGTGCTGCTGGACTGCATGCTGGGCGACCACATGCTCTTCTGGAGCCAGGACGCCGTGGAGCTGTGCTGGGGCTTCCTGACCCCGGTGCTGGAGATGTGCGAGCGCTGCGACGACCCCAACGCGCACCTGCGCATCTACCCCGCCGGGGGCTGGGGCCCGCGGGAGGCCCAGGAGCTGCACCACGGGTTCAGAAAGGACATCGGGCTTGACCCCGTCGCCTGAAATCGAGCGCCATGCCGACCCGGAGGCAGAAGGCCTCCCGGCGCTGGAGCGCCATGTTGATCTGGAGGCCGCCAGCCAGCGCGCCGCGCAGCTGACGGCCCGGGCGGCGCGGGAGGCCGTGGCCGCGCGCGGGGCGTTCACCCTGGCCGTGTCCGGCGGGTCCACGCCTGGGCGCTACTTCGAGCTCCTGGCCGGTCAGGACCTGCCCTGGGCCGCCACGCACCTCTTCTGGGTGGACGAGCGCATGGTGCCCCCGGAAGACGCCCGCAGCAACTACGGCGCGGCGCGGGGCACGCTGCTCGCCCGCCTGCCGGAACCTCCGGCCTGGGTGCACAGGATCAAGGGGGAGGAGGCGGACCCGGCACGGGCCGCCGAAATCTACCGCAAGGAGCTGAAGGCGCATTTCGGCGGGAACGGCCCGCCCGCTTTCGACTGCCTGCACCTGGGCCTGGGCGGGGACGGGCACACGGCCTCGCTGTTCCCAGGGCAACCGGCCCTCGGGGAGCGGACGCTCTGGGCCGTGGATGTGGCCTACGCCGGGGCGGACCCGCCCGTTCCGCGCGTCAGCCTGACCCTGCCGGTGCTGAACGCGGCGCGGCTGGTCTTCTTCCTGGCTTCGGGGAGAGAGAAGGCGGCCTTGGCCACGGACATCGCGGCAGGGAGGCGGCAGGACTGCCCCGCGGCCCTGGTGCGCCCGGAGGGGCGGCTGCTATGGATTCTGGCGGGCTGACTCCACGGCGCGCCTGTGGAGCTCGGGGCCCAGGAACGGCGGGACCCTGGCGATCAGGTCGTCGGCGGTGTTGACCACCCCGTCCGGCCCGGCGCTGCGCAGCGTGTCGTTGACGCAATCCACCACGGGCGACTGGCAGACGCTCTCGCCCTCGTTGAGCAGCACGGGCCTGCCCCAGAGGTCACGGCGCAGCCAGTCCGGCGGCGGCCCGGCCTGGGGGCCGAAGGCTTTGGCCCAGACCGCGTCCAGGGCGCGGTTCCAGCGGGCGGCGCAGGGCGAGTCCGGGCCGTGCCCGTCCAGCCTGGGCGCCTGCACGCAGGGGTGCTCGGTGCTGAGCTCCCCGGTGATGTCGGCCAGCAGGGAGTTGTTCAGGACCTTGGCCAGATTGGCGGCCAGGGCCAGGTGCTTCAGGCGCAGCATGACCTGCTCGTCCCGCAGCGCGGCGACCGCCTGATCGGTCCGCCCCGGCTGGCGCTGCAGCCGGGCCTCGCGCAGGGCCAGCCAGCCTCCGGCCAAGAGGATGAGGCAGGTCGCCCCGGCCGCGAACCAACGCGCCGGGCGCATCAGGGCAGCGCGCCTGCGCGCCGCCCACTGGCTGGCCTGGCTCGCGCTCACGCCTCCAACTGATCCTTGATGCGGCACACGCCGCAGACCTCCATGGAGGAGGGGTAGCCGCAGCGGGCGCACTCGTTGAGGGGCGGGGCTTCGGCCCGCACCGCCTGGAAGGCGGGCTTGCCGCGCTGCAGGAAGTGCTCGTAGAACTGCATCTTCATGCCCGGGCTGCGCTCCTCCAGGTCGGCCAGGAGCTTCTTGTGCCCGGTGAAGCTGGCCCCGGCGGAATAGGGGCAGGCGGCCAGCACGTGCTCGATGCCGTTCAGGAAGCACCACACGGCGGTCTCGTATTCGGTCAGGCGGCACAGGGGCTTGACCTTGCGCACGAACTTGCCCTCCGCCGGGCTCACGGGGCCCTGCCCCGCCAGGTAGGCCTGGTCCCAGCGCAGGGTGTTGGCGAACAGGCGGGCCACCTCGTCGTCGAGGTTGTGGCCCGTGGCCAGCACGTCGTAGCCGTTCTCGTAGGCGAAACGGTTGAACCAGTGGCGCTTGATCTTGCCGCACACCGAGCAGATGGGCCGGTTCACGCGCTTCTTGACCTCCGGGATGGGCAGGCCCTTTTCGGCGGTCTCCAGCACGTGAAGTTTGATGGAATGGGCGGCGCAGTAGGCCTCCACCGTGGCGCGGGCGCCCTGGGAGGAGACGGGGATGCCCAGGTCGATGTGCAGGGCCGTGATGTCGTAGCCGAGCCTGGTCAGGGCCAGCAGCAGGCCGAGCGAGTCCTTGCCGCCGGAGACGGCCAGGAGCACCCGGTCCTCCTTGGAGAACTGCTTGTGCTCGTGGATGCCCCGCTCCACCTGGCGCAGGAAATAGGTTTCGAAGCAGGGGGCGCAGAATCCGGTGTGATGGCTGGGCAGGCGGACCTGCGCCAGCTCGCTGCAGCGGCGGCACTTCACGGCGCTACCCCCTGGAGACCACGTGGCGGATGCGGATCTCGCCCTCGTGGCCTATCATGCGGTCGGGCGTGAGCAGCTCCCTGCCGCGGATCACCAACACCTCGGTGGACTTGAGCCCCAGCCGGTTGAGCAGCTGCGTCACGGACTTGAGCGCCCGGAACTCCCGCTGCTCGCCTGTCGATTCTATGAGTACGCGAACCATGTGCGGCCTCTATCCCGGCCCGGGGCCGAGGGCAAGCCCGGGCGGCAGCGAAACGTGTTGACCGCCCCCCTGATTTTGAGCATATTTTTAACGTGACGGTGCGCTCGACGCGCCCAACGCCGGAGGTCTCCATGGAAGCCAAGAAGGTTCTCGTCGTGGACGACGAAAAGCATATACGCATGCTCTACCAGGAGGAACTGGAGAGCGACGGATACGTCGTGGCCACATCCGACGGGGAGGAGCCCATCCTCGCCGTTCTGGAACGGGAAAAGCCGGCCGTGGTCGTGCTGGACATCAAGCTCGGGCCCACGCGCTCCGGGCTGGACCTCCTGCAGGAGATCCGCGGCAAGGACCAGCTCATCCCCGTGATCCTCTCCACGGCGTACGACTCCTTCCAGCACGACCTCAAGTCCATCGCGGCCGACTACTACGTGGTCAAGTCGGTGGACCTCACCGAACTCAAGTCCAAGGTTTCGCAGGCCATGGCCAAGGCCAATGCAACCGTGGTGGCCTGAACCACACCCGAACGTGCGGGCGGGCCTTCGGGCCCGCCTTTTTTTTCGTATTTCCCCCGCCTGCCGGTCCGGCTTGCCCTCGGCCGGGCAACGTGGTAGCGCCCTGCCATGTTTCCAGACGTGGGCCAATTCCTTCTCAAATTGGCCATCTTCGCCCCCCCCATGCTCATGGCCGTCACCTTTCACGAGGTCTCGCACGGGGTTGCGGCCGCCGCCTTGGGCGACCCCACGGCCAGGCTCGCGGGCAGGTTGACGCTCAATCCGCTCAAGCACCTGGACCCTGTGGGCCTGCTCGTCTTCGTCATCACCCAGATGATCGGCTGGGCCAAGCCCGTGCCCGTGGACTCCCGCTATTTCCGCAACCCGCGCACCGGCATGATGATCGTCTCCGTGGCGGGGCCCGCGGCGAATTTCCTGCTGGCCGGGGTCTCGGCGCTGGCCTTGGGCGGGCTGGAGGCGGCCTTCCACGCCTGGCGCGACCCGTTCTGGCAGGCCAACCTGCTCACGCCGCTGCTCTACATGTGCGTGGCCAGCGTGCAGGTGAACCTGTCGCTTGGCGTGTTCAACCTGCTGCCCATCCCGCCCCTGGACGGCGGACACATCCTGCTGGGCCTGCTGCCTAAGCGCATAGCCTACGAGCTGGCCCTGCGCGAGCGCTGGGGCTTCGTCATCGTACTCCTGCTGGCCATGAGCGGGGTGCTCGGGCGCATACTTTCCCCCGTGGTGTCGTACCTCTACAACCTTCTGATCTGACCGAGCGAGCGAACATGACCGTCAACAAACGCATCGTATCCGGCATGCGCCCCACCGGGCCGCTGCACCTTGGGCATTACTTCGGCGTCCTGGACAGCTGGGTCGAGCTGGCCAAGGACCACGAGTGCTTCTTCTTCGTGGCCGACTGGCACGCCCTGACCACCGAGTACGCCGAACCCCAGAAGGTCAAAGGCTTCGTGCCCAGCCTGGTCACGGACTGGGTGGCCGCCGGGCTGGACCCCGCCAAGGTGGTCATGTTCCAGCAGTCCCAGGTGAAGGAGCACGCCGAGCTGCACCTGCTGCTCTCCATGATCACCCCGGTGGGCTGGCTGGAGCGCAACCCCACCTACAAGGACGTGCGCGACCAGCTCGACGGCACCAAGGACCTCTCCACCTACGGCTTCCTGGGCTACCCGGTGCTCATGGCCTCCGACATCCTGATCTACAAGCCCACCCGGGTGCCTGTCGGCCACGACCAGCTGCCCCACCTGGAGCTGACCCGCGAGATCGCCCGGCGCGCCAACCACCTCTGGGGCGAAATCTTCCCCGAGCCCGAGGCCAAGCTGACCAAGGCCTCCAAGCTCCCCGGGCTGGACGGGCGCAAGATGTCCAAGAGCTACGGCAACGCCATCGCCCTGGGCGAGGACCTGGCCGGGGTGCGCAAGCGCATCACCCCCATGCTCACCTGTGTGAAGCGCGCCCGCCTCAAGGACCCCGGCGAGCCGGGCGAATGCAACCTCTACCCCTACCACCTGCTCTTCACCGACCCGCAGAAGTGCGAGGAGATCGCCGTGAGCTGCCGCGAGGCCAGCATCGGCTGCGGCGATTGCAAGAAGATCATGGCGGACAACCTCTGCGCCTTCCTGGAGCCCTTCCAGCAGCGTCGCGCCGAGCTGGACAAGAACCCCGACCTGGCCTGGGACATCCTGCGCGACGGCAACGAGCGCGCCCGCGTGGCCGCCCGCGCCACCATCGAGGAGCTGCGCGAGAAGCTGAACTTCAACTTCTAACGCGTTCGCCCCGCTATCGAACAAAAAGCCCCCCGCCGCGAGGCGGGGGGCTTTTTTGCGGCCTGCCGCTTTGCCCGGGCCAGGCCCGCGCCTCGAATGCGGCCAAGACCAGCAAGCATCACCACACTTCGATACGTGGAAACGAATTGATATCCACGATAAAATATTCTACTTTCTCCCCACATAGCCCTATATGGGGTGATAATTTCCGCCTCCTGCATATGATGTCCGAAAAACATCAGGCGGCAAGGCCGCCGCAGGAGGAAGACATGGCTTTCGAGGCGAGCTTGCTCAATATGCTCAGCAACGTGGAAGAGGAACATCCGGGGCAACCCCCGATCGGGTTTGGAACCCCTATCGGGATGGCCGACGAACGGAACCCCGGGGTCATGGAGCTACTGCCAGTCAGGCCGGGGGAGGCCAGGCCTTGGCCTGGGGATGGCGCAGGGAGCCAAGAGATCGGGGAAATCCTGTTCGATCCTCGCAACATTCTGGGCGGGCGGGCCGGACAACCCGCCGCCGGGCCGCTCAGCGGCCTCTGGACTCAACCCGGGGCGGGCCACTGGAAAGTGGGCGGCCTCATGGACCGGATGGTGCCGAACATCGCCGCGCGGCAACGGATGCTCGGGGGCAACGCCCCGCTGTTCCCGGCCCTGCGCGAAGGGCTCGTCGGGGTGCCCGGGCTGGATATCTTCCAAGGGGATTCCGGGCGGGACGAAGCCGCACCGGAGCCCGAAACCGCCGGTCCACTGGGGTGGGGTGATTCGTCGGCTCGGTACCTGTCGCAGGATGGCGAGGCCGGGGCGGAACCGTCTGCTGGGGGCTCCTCGGGCCAGCCCGACTGGGTTGCGCCCGTTGCTCAGGCTCTGCCCGACCCCGCCGCACCCGCGCCCCAGGGAACGGATGCGCCCGGCGACGCCGGGGCCCAGGCCGGCATTGGGGATAACCGAGCCCTGTGGGACAAGGTGAAGGGGTTCGAGACGTATACGCCCGAGGAGCGGGCCAAAAGCCGGGTGGATTACGCTTGGAAGCAATTAGACCAGAACCCGACTGCGTGGGAAATGACCACAGATGGTCTGGGCAGACCTCATTGGAAATGCAACGAGTTCGTGGGGGACGCGCACGCTCAAGGGGACCCGTTAGGCTGGCAGTACCCCAGAGAAGAAAGCTACGGGGGATTATACACCCAGGCCAAGCGCTGGTGGAACGGAGAGAGCGGCCCGGCGCACTACTACCCCACTGTGAAAAACCTGGCAGACCCGAACTATCGGCCAGACGCACTGGAGTACATTGGGAACGACAAGGATGTCCGGCCGGGCGATATCGTTGTCTGGCGTGGAGGGGAAAACAATAGGCACCACACAGGCATCGCCATCGACGACGAGCATGTGATTGCCGCCGGGCAAAAGGAGCTTGGCATCGTTCGCCGGGAGGACATGTTCCCGGAGGTGACGCCTATCATCCGGCGCGTGAAGTAACGGCCATCAGTAAATCGCTCAAAAGTGATTGTCCGGAAGTACTTCTAAGACGAAATGACCAACCGAGCGTTTAAACCAAACAGGCAGGGTGTCGTTGATTAAGACGCCCTGCCTGTAAAAGGCACACCGATGGGACCTATAATCCATAATATTTTTGCATGGCTTTGCTCTCACAAAGCCAACTTCTTCGTCGGCATAGCCACAATAATTACAATTGTGCTTGTCGGAACGAAATTCTACCAACTCTTCAATATTCATTTCAAGTGGATGAAGTGGGTTGATTTCGGGATGTTATTCCTCCCCACGCTCGTGCTCATAGGCCAAATTGATTTTTCAAAAGTATTAGCTGGCAGACAAAACCTGCCCGGATTCCTTATCATCATGATGCTCTGGGGAATTTTCATAAACCCAGCCGACGAATGCTTCTTATGGTCACATTACATTCTCGACAAAATCGGCATTCACACAATAACTGGCGGCAAACTGCAGTTGGAATCATTTCGCACAAGCATGATATACAGCATCTGGGGCATACCTGGCACGCTTATCTACGCCGCCGTTTTCGGGGTGGCCATCGCCCTCCTGAACAGATCGGTGGTTTGGTACTTGCGCCGAAAGGATCGGGCAGCGGGCCGGGCATAGGCATCACAGGTGGGCACACTGCTCCGTGCGTCCGCAGCGTGGCCCACATCCCCACCAAACACGACAACCCCCAAAACAGACGGGGGCGGCCTGAGCCGCGCCCCCTCCCCCACCTCGCCCTATTTCGGCTCCAGCGGGACGTTGATCTCGGTCAGCAGCTCCTCGGGCGGCGTCCGTTCCGGGGTGTTCAGGTACACCTCGTAGCCGGGCCTGCCCGCGCTCACCCGGCCGGACTGCGGCAGCCACACCCCGTACAACCACATGTAGGTCTTCTCCAGCCCCTCGTATGGCCCCTTGTGCACCACCGTGGCGTACTCCCCGCCGGGCAGCTCCGTGACGAAGGCTTCGTCGTCGCCCTCCACCTCCGGCCCCACGCTGACGCAAGCGTCGTAGCGCAGCAGCTCCGGGGCGGTTGCCCCGGGGTCGTCGTGCCCCACGCCGATGAAGCGCGTCTGCGGCCCGAACAGCCCGCGCGGCCCGGCCCAGGCCACCATGCGCTCCCAGGCCTGCCGCGAGGAATCCATGTACGGCCCCACGGCGCGGATGCAGGCCACACGCTGGGGCTCCTTGCGGATGATGCTCACGTCCATTGTCTCGCCTCCTGTCTGTTGGCGGATGAAATCCTCGGGAAAGGGAAAGAACTGCCCGACGCGCTCCTTGCGGCGCTCGCGGGAGAACTCCCGGAAGCGGCTGGGGGCCTCGCCGTACTGGGCCTTGAAGGCCCGGGTGAAGGCCTCCGGGGCTTCGTATCCGGCCTCCAGGGCGATCTCGGTCACGCTGACGGACCCGAATTCCAGCCTGTGGGCGGCGCGGGTCAGGCGCAGGCGGCGGATGTGCGCGCCCACCGTCTCCCCGGTTAGGCCCAGAAAGATTCTATGGAAATGGAAGGGCGAGAAGCCCGCCACGCCCGCCAGCACGTCCAGGCTCAGCGGGGCGTCCAGGTCGCTCTGGATGTGGGCCAGCACCGCGAGGATGGCCCGGCGGTAGGTGCGCGCCGTATCGTTCATGCGGCGTGTCTAGCACGAAGCATCCCACCCTGCCTGACGATTTTTGCTCACATCCGTATAATTATGAAAATCAGCCTCACGGGTTTCCCAAAATCCGGCCCCGGTGTACCGCAATTCCATGAACGCCCCAATAAGCGAGGCCGACCGCGAGAAGCACGCGGCGGCCACCTCCTCCATCGTGGCGGCGCTGTTCCTCACGGGCATGAAGATCGCCGTGGGGCTGCTCACCAACTCCCTGGGCATCCTCTCCGAAGCGGCGCACTCCGGGTTGGACCTGCTGGCGGCCGGGGTCACCTGGTACGCGGTGCGCCAGTCGAGCCGCCCGGCGGACCGCAAGCACCCCTACGGCCACGGCAAGGTCGAGAACCTCTCCGCCCTGGTGGAGACGCTCCTGCTGTTCTTGACCTGCGTCTACATCGTGCGGGAGGCCCTGCTGCGGCTCTTCGGCGCGCCCGAGGCGGTGGAGGTCACCTGGTGGAGCTTCGGGGTCATGGCCGTGTCCATCGTCATCGACGTCACCCGCTCGCGCATGCTCAAGGCCGTGGCCGAGAAGCACAACAGCCAGGCCCTGGAGGCCGACGCCCTGCACTTCTCCACGGACGTGTGGTCCTCCGCGGTGGTCATCTTCGGGCTGGGCTGCGTCTGGGCCGGCCGGCTGCTGCCCGAGGGCTCGCCCGTGCGCGCCCTGCTGGAGCGCGCCGACGCCGTGGCCGCCCTTGGCGTATGCGCCATTGTGGTCTGGGTCAGCATCCAACTCGGGCGGCAGGCCGTGGACGTGCTGCTGGACGGCGGCTCCGAGAGCCTCACCGACCAGATCCGCGCCGCCGTGCTGGAGATCGCCGGGGTGCGCGGGGCCGGGCAGGTGCGGGCACGGCTCTCCGGCCCGTCGGCCTTTGTGGACCTCACCCTGGACATCTCCCGCCAGACCAGCTTCGAGGAGGCCCACCGCATCGGCGCACGCGTGGAGGACGCCGTGAAGCAGGTGGTGCCCGGCGCGGACGTGCTGGTGCGCCTGACCCCGGTGGCCAGCGAGGAGACGGACCTCTTCGAACTGGTGCGCGGAGTGGCCGCCTCAAAGGGCATGGGCGTGCATGGGCTGCGCGCCCACCAGACGCCCTTGGGCACGCACCTGGAGATGCACGTGGAGGTGCCCGACGACCTCAGCCTGCACCGCGCCCACGAGCTGGTCACCGAACTGGAGGCCGCCGTGCATGCGCGCATCCCCGGGCTGACCATCGCCAGCCACATCGAGCCCGTGGGCGGCAGCGACCTGCGCACCGACGCCGAGGCGGACCAGTCGGAACACATCCGGGAGAAGGTGGAGCGCCTGGTGGCCGATACGCACGGCGTCAGCGACTGCCACGGCGTGGCCGTGCACAAGGTGGGGGGCACCTATTCGGTGAGCTTCCATTGCCGCATGGCCCCGGAAGCTTCCATAAGCCAGGCCCACGAAATGACCGCCCGGCTGGAGAATATGGTGCGCGCGGAGGTGGAGGGGATAGGGCGCGTGATCATCCACGTTGAGCCGGAGGACGAAAAGGACGTGGTGATCGACTAGGGAGAGGAAGACAGGGAAGGGAGCAGGAGGAGAGAGATGCCTCCGGCGGCCAAAGGAACTTCGTTCCGTTGGAACCAACGCTCATAATATATTAGCAGACCGACGACATGCAAAACACAACTTCAGACTTTGAAGAAGTCATCAGATTGATTGGAACGCATTATAACTGGTCCAAAACAATCATCATCGACGGGATGACTGGATGCAGAAAGTCAACGCTAGCAAGAGCAATATGTGACGAACTCTCTTTAGATTGGATAGAGGTCGATTCATACGTTTCTAAGCGGCTTACCAACGAAAGTGATTACTCTGAAATCCTATGCCTGGAAAACATACGCAAATCTGCACTAGAGGCCAAACAACTCAAAGGCGGATTTGTTCTTGATGGGGTATGCACTCAGGAAATCATTAATAAAATCTGCATGACACCAGATTTAACAATTTATATCGATAGGTGTGACATATCCACTAAGCGGAATGTCATCACATTTTGCTCACGTCTTGAAACGGAACCTACTAACAGCACCCACCGTCTTCACGTCTTAATCTCAAAATACCACAAGCGTTACCGCCCAAAATCAACAGCAAACATCGTATACACATGGGAGAATCGTGACTGCGAAATCTATTGAGTAGCGGCACAACACTACACGGAACTCCGACCAAATAACCCATCATGCGGGCAATTCGACGCACTCAATCACAAAAAAATGCCCGCCTACTTCCCCCGCTTGAGCTGGAACTTGGCCACGGCCGAGTTGTGTTCGTCCAGCGTCTTGGAGAACTGGTGCGAGCCGTCGTTCTTGGAGACGAAATACAGGTAGTCGTGCGCCTCGGGGCTGGCCGCCGCCTTGAGCGCCTCCATCCCCGGGTTGCAGATGGGTCCGGGCGGAAGGCCGGGGTGCTGGTAGGTATTGTACAGGTTCTTGGGGTCGTCCAGGTGGGCGCGCTTCAGGTTGCCGTCGAACTTCTCCCCCAGGCCGTAGATGATGGTCGGGTCGGTCTGCAGAAGCATCTTCTTGGCCAGGCGGTTGGCGAACACCCCGGCTATCTTGCCGCGCTCGCCGCTTTGCCCCGTCTCCTTCTCCACTATCGAGGCCAGGGTCACTGCGTCGAACAAGGCTTTCCCGTCAGGAGCGCCCTGGGGCCAGACCTTGGGCAGGGTCTTCTGGAACTGGCCCAGCATGGCCTCCACCACCTGGCGCGGGTCGCTGCCGGGCTTGCGCGTGAAGCGGTACGTCTCCGGGAACAGGAAGCCCTCAGCGCTCTGGGCGGGCACTCCGTATTTGGCCAGAATCTCAGGATCGCGCGCGAGCTTCACGAAGCTCTCTGCCGAGCCCATGCCCGCCTGCTCCACCAGCCGGGCGATCTGGCGCAGGGTCAGCCCTTCGGGCACGGACACCTTGTAGAGGATGGCCTGCCCGCTCACCAGCAGGTCCAGCACCTTCTGGGGCGTGAGCCCGGTGTTCAGCTGGTACTCGCCGGCCTTGAGCCGCACGTCCTGCCCGGAATAGCGCGCCAGCAGCTTGAAGGCGAACGGGTCCGTGACCACGCCCTCCTTGTGCAGCATGCCCGCGATCTGCTCGAAGCCCATGCCCTGCTCGATCTGCACGCGCACGTCGCGGCCCGGCGTCTCGGGCTGGGTGGTCAGGAAGCGGTGGCCCTGCCAGGCCACGAAACCGGCGGCGGCAAGGACGAACAGCGCAAGTACGGCCAGGATGCGCTTGAGCATTGGGTCAGACCTCTTGGGCGGAGCGCGCGCACTCGGGCGCGGCCAGGAAGGATTCCAGGATCAGCACGGCGGCGCGCTGGTCCAGCACGGCCTTGCGCTTGGAGGGCTTCACCCCGGCCTGGCGCAGGTCGTCCATGGCGGACTCGCTGGAGAGCGTCTCGTCCATGAGCAGCACGGGCACGGCCACGCGACGGGCCAGGCTGCGGGCGAAGTTCACTGTCTGGCGGGCGGTCAGGCTGTCGCGGCCCTCCGCGGGCGCGGGCCAGCCCACCACCACCCGCTCGACGCATTCGCGCTCCACGAGGGAGACCAGCCGGGCGAACAGCTCGTCACGGCCCTCCCGCTGGATGGTCTCCAGCGGGAAGGCCATGGAACCGTTCGGATCGGTGACGGCCAGGCCCACGCGTTTGAGCCCGTAATCGACGCCGAGGGTGCGCATCAGCGGTTGTCCGCGATCCCCGCAAAGGCCAGCACGCGCTTGCGCCCTTCCACCTTGGCCTGGGTCAGGGCCTTGCGGAACATGCGCTTCCACTTGGGCCCGTCCACCACGGCGGCCAGGTACTCCAGGGCGTGGTACACGCTCTGCTTGCGGCCCATGCGCAGGAGGCAGCGCTTGATGCCGATCTTGCAGGAGGGGCAGCCCACCACGATGGGCTGGGATTCGCTCGGCGCGTTGCCCAGGTCCTTGCTGAGCTGCTCCTGCTTGCGCTGGCGGATGCGGTTGTAGATGTCCGGGCTGGTCATGGCGCCCAGGCCCGATTCGGCGCAGCAGCCGGGCGAGATGTCCACCTTGGCGCCCGTGAGCGTGGCCAGGGCCTGGCGGTAGATCTCGGGGGCCTTGGCCAGGGGCACGCCCTGCCACTCGGCGTGGCAGGCCGCGTGGTAGATCAGGCGCGAGGGTACGGCGAAGCGGGTGTCGCTGCGCTCGGGGATGCGCTCCATGAGGTACTGCACCACGTCGAAGTGCGGGATCTTGCCCCCGGCGATGACCTCGATGTCGTAGTCCGTCAGGGTCTCTCGGCAGGTGCCGCAGGCGGTGAGCACGGCCTGGGGCGCCACGCCCTCGTTGGCGGCCTTGACGAACAGCTCGCCGATGCCCTCGATGTTGCGGGCGCGGTTCTTCCGGTAGGCGTCCTGGTAGCCGGAGGACAGCAGCGGGTAGCCGCAGCACATGTGCCGCTCGGGGATGATCACGCTCACCCCGGCGCGCAGCAGCAGATGCACGGAGGCCATGCCGATGGTGCGCCAGAACAGCGCCGCGCCGCAGCCGGGGAAGTAGAACACTGCCTCGCCCATGGGCTTCTCGGGGATGAAGATGCCCCCCTTCTCCAGGTGCAGGGCGTCGGCCAGGTTCTTGAAGCCCGTCACCGGGCCGGAGCCGTGCAAGAGCGGCGTGTTGATGCGGCTGCGCCACGGCCCGGGCAGCAGGCCCACCAGGTGGTTGCCCACGGCCTGGCCCCAGGCGGCGGCCTTGGCCATCCTCGGCGCGCGATCCTCGGGATTCTCGGCCACGAAGTGCAGCACCTTGGACTTGATCGGGTGGCCGCCCGCGCCCTTCTCCTCGATGAAGGCGCGCATATCCAGGATGGCCCCGGCGGTCTTGATCTTCACCGGGCAGGCCCCGGTGCACTTGCCGCAGGTGGTGCAGCGCTCGGTCATCTTGCGCAGGCTGTCCAAGAGCTTGCTGCTGGGCCTGCCGTGGTGCACCTGGGAGTAGTAGATGGCCTCGATGATGGCGCCCAGGCTGATGTTCTTGTTGCGCGGATGGTAGATCAGCCCGCTCTCAGGGTGGTACATGGGGCAGACCTGCTTGCACTTGCCGCAGCGGGTGCAGACCTGCACGTTGGTGAGCAGGTTGATGAGCTTGTCCTTGTCCGGCAGGGCGGTCTTCTTGATGTCGCGGATGAGCCGGTTGAAGGAGAAGGTGTAGGGCTCAACGTCCAGCTCGCGGGTGACGAGCTTGCCCGGGTTGAGGATGTTCTTGGGGTCCACCTTCTGCTTGTAGGCCCGCAGGGCCACGATCTTGTCCTCGGGCAGGAAGGCGATCTTGGTGATGCCGATGCCGTGCTCGCCCGAGACCGCGCCGCCGAGCTCCATGACCTTTTCGAACACCTTGTCCGCGGCCTCGTGGGCCTGGGCCAGCATCTCGGGGTCGTTGGAGTTCACGGGCAGGTTCACGTGGCAGTTGCCGTCGCCGGCGTGCATGTGGTTGGCCACGATGATGCGCCGGGCCAGCATGTCCTGGTAGATGGCCTCGATCTCGTTGTAGAGCTTGGGGTAGCGGGTCTTCAGGTCCGTGAAGAAGTAGTAGCTCTGGACCTCGAGCTCCTGGTCGTTGAGCTCGTCCTTGGTGCGGATGCCGCGCAGGATCTCGGCCGCGAACTGCATCTCCATGGAGATGAACTCGTCCGAGTCCGGGAAGCCGGGCAGGCGGGTGGCCTCCTGCAGGGCCTTGCGGTAGCTCTTGGCCAGGTAGAGCAGGTTCAGCTCCTCCAGGAAGTCCGCGAACTCGGGGATCACGTCCAGGGGGATGACCACGTCCTCGTTGATCTTGAAGCCGGAGGTCCGCTTGGCGATGGCGGAGAGCTTGTGGCGGTCCTCCCAGAAGACCTCGGCCTCCTTCTCGTCGCGGGCCACGAAGGCGTCCACGCCCTCGTGCCGGTTGGCGATGGCCACGATCTCCTCCACGGCCTTCTCCAGCGCGGGCAGGTCGTTGCCGTCGAGCTGGAGCGTGAGCACGCTGATGGGGTCGCCCTCGTACTGGGTGGACTTCTTGGAGTATTCGATGGCCTTGACGTACTTGGCGTTGAACTCCTCCAGGGCGGAGATCTTCACCAGGTCGCCTTCCTGGCGGATGCGGTCGCGCAAGGCCACCACGCCCTGGATGGTCAGCATGGCGTTGTGCATGGAGCGGCCGTAGAACTCCAGCACCAGCACCTTGGAGTGCCTGAGCTTCTCGTAGCAGATGAAGCAGGCCTCGGTGATGACGCCGTCCACGCCCTCCTTCTGCATTCCCGGCAGGCCGCCCAGGTACTTGTTGGAGACGTCCTTGCCCAGGCCCGGGCCGCGAATCTCCGCGCCGTCGAGCTCAACGGTGTCCAGCACCTTGCCGCGCTGGTCCACGATCTCGAAGCGCGCCGTCTCGGTGGGCAGGATCTTGTGGCGTGGGTGGTCCACGCGCCTGATCTCCACCACGCGGGCGTCGGGCGTGACCATCTTGTAGGAGAGCAGGTTGTCGAGCGTGGTGCCGTATTCGAAGGCGTAGGGGCCGCCCGCGTTCTCGGAGATGTTGCCGCCGATGGAGGACGAGGCCTTGGAGGCCGGGTCCACCGTGAGCAGCAGGCCCTTCTGCGAGGCGGCCTGGATGGCCTGCAGGGTGATCACGCCCGCCTCCACGCACAGGGTGCGGGCGTCGGGATCGACCGAGAGCACCTGCTTGAGCCGGGTCAGCGAGAGCACCACCGTGCGCAGCCGGGAGGGCACCGCGCCGCCGGTGCAGCCCGAGCCGCCCCCGCGCGGGATCACGGCGAAGCCCATCTCGCCCGCGAGCTCCATGATGCGCTGGACGTGCTCGGTCCTGTCGGGGGCCAGCACCATGAGCGGAAGCTGCATGCGCAGGTCCGTGGCGTCGGTGGAGCACTCCACCAGGTTGTGCGGCCCGTCCAGGATGGCCCGGTCATCCATGAACTCGGAGACGCGGCTCTTGAGGTCGGCCCGGAACTGCTCGTCCGCGTCGAACTCCTTCCAGAAGGTCTTGATGGCCGCGGAGAGCAGGCGGAAATACTCGGGCGTGAGCATGGTCTGCGCCTGTTCGAGACGCTTCTCCACGGATTCGCGCACGTCGGCCGGGTCGATGAAGGGGTTGTAGCGCACCAGGAAGAGTTCGCTGGCCAGCGAGACCGCGACCTCCTGGATGTCCTCGGGCCAAGTGCCGAATTCGCGTTCGCCGACGCCCAGGACTCTGGGAACCAAACGGCTGAGCGGGATCGATATATGTGGCTGCTTTTCTGGCATGGGGAGATTACCTGCGATCAATGGTGGGGAGACATGTAGATGTATTACCGCTCCGCGCGGTTGGCAAGGCGTTTCCTGGCCCCCTGCGCCGGGGTATTTTGATGTTTTTGTGCAAACCGGAAACCAAGGGCCGGGCGGATCATGGCCCCTGCGGGCCGCGCTGTCCGTCGCCCGGCGGACAGAAAGAAAGAAACCGCGCGGCCGGGCACGCGGCGCAGGCGGCGAAAATGTCGAGGGAGATGCGACGGGGGGGCAAGGGCCCAAAATGCGCACGGCAAGGGCCGGGACCGCCTGGCGATCCCGGCCCGGAACGGACACGCCCCTGTAGAGTGGGGAGGTTACTCTCCTACAGGTTCAGGAAGTAGTCGCTGCCGCACACGGGGCAGCAGGTGTGCTCACCGGCCAGGGCGCCGCACTTGGCGCACGTCTTGGCGCCGGGAGGATTGTTGGGGTTGGGCTCGCCGCAGATGCGGCAGCGGGTGAAATCGGGGTCGTTGGACACGTTGCACTTGGGGCAGATCCATTCGGGCTTCGTCTCGGTCATGCTGCGCCTCCGTTGTCGGTGAGGAAGTTGCGCCACACTAGCCACAATCAGCGCCCAGGACAACGGCGGAACACGAAAAAAGCGCCAGAGGACTCATCCCCGGCGCGAAACGGCATGGATCGGGCCTGAACTGCGCCCGGCGCGACGGCGGATCAGCTGGAGGCGGCGGCTCCGTCCTGGACGGGCGCGGGGCGGAAGCGGCGCAAAGCCCCGGCCTTGGCCACGATCTGCTCCTCGCGCCAGACCTCCTGCAGGTAGTGCCAAACGGCGTCCAGGGGCACGTGGGAGCGCAGGTACTCCTCGCAGCGGGAGAAGCTGTAGTGGTGAGCCACCGCGCGGCTGACCACGGCGGTCTTGCACTTGTTGGCGGCCAGCACCATGTTCACGGCCTGCTCGTCGGAGACGGGGAGCCCGGGCAGCGGCTCCGTGGGCAGCGGCAGGATGGCCTCCATGAGGCGCGCGTCGAAAACCACGCAGTTGATGCTGGCGAAGCCGGTGTAGAAATAGGGTTGCGGGTCGCTGGCCAGGAAGCCCTGCACGAAATCCTCCCGCACGACCTTCTCCCACATCCAGCGATGGTAGACCCAGTTCTCTTCCACGATGCCCCCGTCGTACATTGTGCGCGCCGTGGGGTGGGCGGTCTTCAGATAACGGCCCAGGGCGTAGAGCCCATGCGGCGAGACGGGGCACAGCGCGCTGACCAGGGGCACGTCGCGGCTGAAGGAGTGGAGGCGGTATCCCTCCAGCAGATGCTCCAGCCAGCGCGGGGTGACGAAGACGTCCTCGTCGAGCTTGACCACCACGTCGTCGCGGTGGCGCTCCAGGATCTCGTTCTGCACGGTATTCACGGCGGGCATGAGCCCGCGCGGGGAGCAATGGATGACCTCCACCCGCTCGTGGGTGTGCATGAAGCGGTTGAGTATGGCTGCGTGGTCCGGGCTGACGGCGTTGGCCACGATGTAGATTTTCTTGAAGCGGGCCAGGTTCGTGAACCGCTCCAGGCAACGCAGGCTGAGGAGGAAGCAGTCCAGCCTGTGCGACGTGAGCAGCATCAGCACCGGGCGGACGGCGGCTCGATTCGCCCGCAATGGCACTATCTTGTTCATGGTTCAGCCTATCCTTGGCCGAGAGGTTGCAATCCAAGCGACTCCGCTTATCTTATCGGATCAACAGGGTCAGACTTTAGGGCTGGTTCAAAAAAATTTTCAGACCCGCACGCGCGGGGCCAAAAAGTGGCTTCCGGCGTGCTTGACAGGTCTTCCGTTCCGAGGCTAAGGCTTTGGCATCCGATAGGGACGGCCGGGGTGCTTTTTCAACCGGCTGATTTTATTGTGATATTCGGGTGCACTTCCCCTTCGGGGTGGCGTTCCCGCCAATCCGGCCGAAATAAACCAAACGTGAGAGTGGAGGTTAGGACCATGGGCTACAAGGTCACTGTTGACGAAGAAAAGTGCACCGGCGACGGCGAATGCGTGGACGTGTGCCCCGTTGAGGTTTACGAGCTGCAGGACGGCAAGTCCGTCGTCGTGAACGAAGAAGAGTGCCTGGGCTGCGAATCCTGCGTCGAAGTCTGCGACCAGGACGCCATCACCGTCGAGGAAGAATAGTCCCTTCCCCGGTTTTCTTTCAGGCGGGAGCGCGCCCCTGCGGCGCGCTCCCGCCTGCTTGTTTGCTCTTGCCCCTGCCCGGGGCGAACTTATATCACTGGCTGCCGCTGGCGCGGCAGGGAGACGATGTGATAGAAGCCGACTTTTCCGACATTTTCGCCGATTACGAGGCTCTGGTGGCTGAGGTCGACGCCGTGTTCGACAAGGTCAAGGCCGCCTGCCCCGAGCAGGTGCGCTGCGAAGTGGCCTGCGCCGACTGCTGCCACGCGCCCTTCGACGTGAGCCTGGTGGAGGCCCTGTACATCAACGCCCAGTTCAACAAGCGTTACCCCAAGGGCGACTCCCGCTACCTGCTCACCGAGGCGGCCAACCGCTCCGACCGCGAGCACTACCGCCTCAAGCACAAGGCCTGGAAGGCCGTCAAAGCCGGAGTGCCCGAGGAGCGCATCATCGAGGACTTCGCCCGCGAGCGCATCCGCTGCGCCCTGCTCGCCGATGACAACCGCTGCCAGATGTACGACGCCCGCCCCGTGACCTGCCGCCTCTACGGCGCTCCGCTCAACGTGGCCGGCAAGCTGCGCGTGTGCGGCAAGTCCGGTTTCGAACCGGGCGGCAAGTACCCGGCGGTGAACATCGCCAAGCTGCAGGAGCGGCTGCTGGAGCTCTCCAGGCGCGTGGCCGAGCGCGCGGGCAGCAAGGAAGCCTACGTTGGCGAGATGCTGGTGCCCGTCTCCATGGCCATGCTCAGCAGCTATGACGAGGAATTCTTCGCTCTCAAGGAGCCCAAGGAGGACTGATCGTGGCAGTATGCCCCCTCACCCCCGAGGAAGAGGCGCAGAAACGCGCCATCTACGAGAGCATCCCGCCGCGCAGGCGCAAGTTCATCGACAAACTGGGCTACGACAACTGGGATCCCTTCCAGAAACCCTTCGAGCCCATCGACATGCGCATCGACACCACCAAGCGCACGTCACAGCAGCTGATGAACGACTTCATCAAGAGCGTGCCCGAGGGCACGGCCACCGGGACCGACTACTCCGCAGGAGCCTGGGAGATGTGCGTGGGGGTGGTCAACAACGCGGAGCGCTTCAGGGGCATGTACGACTTCGTGCTGTGGTACTCCAAGCTCCTCGACAGCGAAAAGGGCCTCTAGGCCTTCACGGAAATACACAATCGGGGTGATCCAATGGTCCAATACGCCGACAACATCGACGACCACATCGCAGGCCTGGAAGAGAAGCTGCGCAAGAACGACCAGTGCGCCTCCTCCCACTACAACCTGGGCGTGGCCTACATCTCCAAGCGCCGCTACGAGGACGCCAAGACCTGCTTCGTGCGGGCGGCCGAGCGCTCCCCCACCATGGCCGAAGCCTACGTGCAGCTGGGCGGCCTGGCCATGAACGACGGCGACATCGAGGCCTGCCTGCGCTACAACACCGCCGCGGTCAAAGCCCGCGCCCGCTTCGCCGTGCCCCACGGCAACATCGGCTTCTGCCTGCTGCAGATGGGCGACGTGGAAAAGGCCATCAAGGCCCTGCGCCAGGCCGTCAAGCTGGATTCCCAGTTCGTACAGGCCTTCGGCACCCTGGGCAGCGCGCTGTTCATGGCCGGTGAGCTGGACGAATCCATCCAGATGAGCAGCCGCGCCGTGGAGCTCCACCCCAAGTTCGGCCCGGCCTGGAACAACCTGGCCCTGGCCTACCTTGAAAAAGGCGAGCCCGCCAAGGCCAAGGAATTCGTGGCCCGCGCCCAGGAGTGCAACTTCGAGGTGCACCCCGGGCTCATCGCGGACATCGAGGCCGCGCTGAAAGCCTAGCCCACAAGCCTTTACGATCAATAAAGCGGGCCCCGTCTTGCGACGGGGCCCGCTTTTTTTCATCGAACTCCGAGGACTGTCAGCCCAGCAGCGCGTCGAGATTCTTGAAGCAGTTGAGCCAGCCGGAGGTGTACTCGTCGCGCAGGCCGGGGGTGATGAACCTGTCGTGGACGAGGCTCAGTTCCGTGCCGCCGTCCTTTGACGCGAAGGTCACGGCGATGAGAGTCTCGGGCATCACCTCGTTCGCGAGCTTGTTGTGCCAGTTCCAGGTGAAGACGAGCTTCTCCCCGGGGACAACTTCCCGGTATTCGCCGGTGGCGTATCCCGACACGTCGTCGTTTCCGATGCGCCCGGCCATGTCCATGCGGAACTCCCCGCCGGGCTTCGCGTCCACCTTGGCCTCGGCCTTGAAGCTGTCGTGGGGCAGCAGCCAGCGCTTGAGCCGGTCCGCGCTGGTCCATGCCTCGTAGACCCTGCCCGGTTCAGCCTTGAAGACCCTGGTCATTTCGAGCTTGAACGTCTCGGTCATGGTCGCCTCCTTCCTGGAAGGCGGCGGCGGCGAACCACCGCTCATCCTCTCCTCTAGGCTCTTTACCTCCCCGCCATGGCGCGCAGCCTGCGGATGCGCTCCTCGGTGGGCGGATGGGTGGAGAACAGCCCGGCGATGCCCCCGCCGCTGAGCGGATTCACGATGAACATGCTCTCCGTGGCCGGGTTGGCGCCCTGCATGGGCACGGCGTGGGCGTAGTCATCGAGCTTCTTGAGCGCACCGGCCAGGGGCAGGGGGTTGCCCGCCAGCTTCGCGCCGGTCTCGTCCGCCAGGTACTCGCGGGAGCGCGAGATGGCCATCTGGATGAGCATGGCCGCGATGGGGGCCAGGATGGCCATGAAGATGGCGCTGATGCCACCGCCGCCGCCCTCCTCGTCGCTTGAGCGGCCCATGCCGAAGATGGCGCCCCACTTGATCATGCTCGCCAGGCTGGTGATGGCTCCGGCCACGACCGAAGCCACGGTCTGCACCAGGATGTCGCGGTTCTTGATGTGGCCCATCTCGTGGGCCAGCACCCCGGCCAGTTCGTCCGGGCTCACCAGGCGCAGGAGCCCCTCGGTGACGGCCACGGCGGCGTTTTCGGGGTTGCGGCCAGTGGCGAAGGCGTTGGGCTGCTCCTGGGGGATCAGGTAGACCTTGGGCATGGGCAGCCCGGCGTTGCGGGACAGCTGGGCCACCAGGTCGAACAGGCCCGGGGCGTCGGCCTCGGTGAGCTCCTGTGCCTGGTACATGCGCAGCACGATCTTGTCGGAGAACCAGTAGCTGCCCACGTTCATGACGAGGGCGAGCCCGAAGGCGATGATCATGCCGGTGCGTCCGCCCATGGCCGAACCCATGAGCACGAGAACGGCGGTCAGGACGCCCAACAGCAGGGCGGTCTTGATCTGGCTGGTCATTGTTCTCTCCTCCTGGAGGGAAAGTGTCTGTTTGGCTTGCAAAAGGGGACGCGCGGAGCGCGCCTGCGGCGTACCCACCCGGGGCGACGCCGCATGGGAGGCAGGGGTGTCATGCGATGTGGATGCGGCGGCGGCGGGCTTCCTGCCGTTCCTTGGGCAGGGTGATCTCCAGCAGGCCGTTTTTGAAAACGGCTGCCACCCCGGCGCGGTCCACGCCCTTGGGCAGGGCGAAACGCCTGGCGAAGGGGCCGTAGGAGCGCTCAAGGGAGTGGTACACGCCCTCGCCCTCGCAGATCTTCTCGAAGCGGCGTTCGCCGTAGACCCACAGGGTGCGCGTCTTGACCTCCACGGCCACGTCCTCGCGCTCCACGCCGGGCAGCTCCACGGTGATCACGAAGGCCTGGGCCGTTTCCATCACGTCGGCGGCCGGGGCCCAGAAGTAGGCCTTGTCCGCCACGGATTTGGGGGCCCGCCCCTTGCGGGCGGCCTCATTGAGGATGTGGTCCAACTCGGCCTTCATGTCGGCCAGACCCATCCAGGGGTTCCAGTTCAGCTTGGCCATCCGGGTTCACCTCGCTGCGCGGCGGCCTCGGACGAGGCCGCGCAATATTCTGGTGAGGTAAGCACTTGGCTAGGAGTGTCAAGGCGCTAGTGCTTTGACTGACGCTCCCCCGCTTCCCATTTGGAGAGCTCCACGGCTTCCTCCACCAGCATGATGGGGATGTCCTCGCGGATGGGGTAGACGACGCCGCAAGCGGCGCAGGCCAACCCTTCGCCCTGGGCGGCCGGGGCGAGCGCGCCCTTGCATTTGGGACAGGCCAGGATTTCGAGCAGCTGGGGCGAAATGGACATGATGACGATGCCTCCGGTGTGATGTACGCGCTTCATACTCCAGCTTCGCGCCGTGCTCAAGGCTTGCGTTGACGCCCGGGGCCTTTGCCCCTAGCCTCAAGACATGGGCCCCATAGACCTGCACACCCACACCAGCTTCTCCGACGGCGAATTCCCGCCGGGCGAACTGGTGTGCATGGCCGCCGAGGCAGGGCTCGGCGCGCTGGCCATCACCGATCACGACACCATGGACGGCCTGGACGAAGCCCTGGAGGCCGGGGCCGAGACCGGCATGGAGGTGGTGCCCGGGTGCGAGCTTTCCGCCAGTTTCCAGGGCCGCACCATGCACGTGCTCGGGCTGTGGGTGCGCCACCGCGAGGCGGACGCCCTGCGGGCATCCCTGGCGGGCATCCTGGGCGGACGCGAGGCCCGCAACCAGTACATGGTGGACAAGCTGCGCGCCCTGGGGATGGATATCGACTACCAGCAGCTGCTGGACTCGGCCCAGGGGACGGTGGGCAGGCCGCACATGGCCCGCATCCTGGTGGAGCGCGGGGCGGTGAAGAGCTACGAGGCCGCCTTCCGCAAATATCTGGGCCGCCAGGGCCTGGCCTACGCCCCCAAGCCGAGCCTGCCCCTGGAGGAGGCCGTGGCCTGCCTGCACGAGGCCCAGGCCACGGTGGCCCTGGCCCACCCCTACCTGCTGGGCCTCAACGGACGCCCCCTGGAAGAACTCGTCCGCGCCTGCCGCGACCTGGGTGTGGACGCGCTGGAGGCCTACTACACCGACCACTCCCAGACCCGCACCCGCGAGTATATTGAACTAGCCCGCAGGCTGGACATGGGCGTGTGCGGCGGGTCGGACTTCCACGGCCGGGCCAAGCCGGGCGTGCGGCTGGGCGCGGGGCGCGGGACGCTGCGCGTACCCTACGAAGTTCTTGAGGATTTGAAGGCCAGGCGCGAGGCCAAGGGGCTCTGGACCTAGACGGCCGCCCTCCCCCGCACCCCATATGGGATTCCAAAGGGAGGAACTCCCTTTGGCCGCCGGAGGCTCTTGCTTGTCTCGGCTCCAGCCGTGGCCTCCCCGGGGCCGAACTGTCCGCTGTATTTGAAGAACATCAGACAGTTCGGCCCCGGGGAGGCCACAGCTGGACCCACAACGCCTCGCCTCGCCTGAAACGTGGCAAACACTCGGGGCTATTCCAGTGGTTGGCTGGCGGCCTTGTCGGTGAGCACGTCCACCCGAACGCCGTCGCGCCCGGGGGAGAGCTGGAACACCCGGCTGGCGTGGCCGTAGAAGGCGTCCACGGCGTGGTGGCTGATGTAGAGCACCTGCAGGCCCAGGCGCTCGCCTATGGAGGCGATGAGCCGGGCGAAGCTGGAGACCAGCTCCGGGCGCAGCCAGCAGTCCTGCTCGTCGAGCACCAGGAAGCGGCGGTGGGTTTGGGGGTCGAGCTGGGCCAGGCCGATCAGGCGCAGCCCCACGGAGAGGATGTTGCAGACCGAGCCGCCCTGGCCGGTGAGGATGTCCTCGGTGCCGCCCTGCTGCTCCATCTCCAGGTTGATGAAGAACTTGCCGTTCTTGACCTCCCTGCGGCTGACCACCTTGCGGTCCTGCCCGAGGATCTCGCGCACGGCGTGGGTCAGGTTGGCCTCCACCTCCTCCATGAGCTCCCCGAACAACTCGCGGGAGAGGTCCTCCAGGCGGTCCTGCGCCTTGGGGGCCATCTCCAGGAAATCGCGCACGGCCTGAAGCTCGCGGCGCAGGCGCTGATGCTCGCGCACCAGGGCCTCGGCGCGGCCCTCCAGGCGGCCGGCACGGCGCTCCAGCCCTTCGAGCTCGCGGCGCAGGGCGTCCAGCTCCTCAGCCACGCCCGCCCCCCGGTTCCCGCTCCAGGCCCTGCTCCAGGCCCTGCTCAAGATTCGTCAGGCCCTCGCGCACGGACTGGATGTGCTCGCGATACTCCTCCACCAGGCGGGCGTTGTCCGCGCGCATGGCCGCGAGCATACGCTCCAGCTCGGCCGGGTCGGCGGTGCCGTAGTCGGCCCGGGCCTGCTCCTCCAGCGTTGCCAGTTCGGACTGCAAATGGGCCAGGGTCTGCTCGGCGCGCACCTGCTCCTCGCGCAGCTTCTCGTATTCGGCCTTGAGCTGGCCGAGTTCGTGCTCCAGCCGGGCGTCAGGGTCGCTTGGGGCGGTCTTTGCCACCGGCAACCTCCTCGTAGAGTTCCCAGATCAGCGGGGTCTCCGCATGCTCGGGGCTTAAGTTGGCGGAAAGGAAATCCTTGAGGCCCAGGCCCTCCTGGGTGCGCCGCCAGGCCAGGCGCTCCAGGCCCTTGAGAAACAGGGAGTGGCGCTCCTTGGCGTCCGGCTCCGGGGCGAAGGGCTGGTCCGGGAAGACCTTCTCCCAGGGGAGCGCGGGCACGGGCCAGGTCTCCAGTTCCTGCGCGCCGGGCCGCCAGACGGAGGCTGCTGGCACCCGGGCCTTGGTGCGGGCCGAGAAGGTCAGGCGGGTGATGTTGCCCGGGTTGCACCAGCGCGTGGCCCCGGCCGCGACCATGGGCTGCGGGCGGTGGATGTGGCCGTTGACGAGCCAGTCCAGCCCGGGGATCTCCCGTGGTTCGAGCACCAGGCCCTCGTGGTCCGGGAAGGTGATGTTGTGGTGGGTGAACCAGATGGTCTCCACCGCGCCGCCCGGGTCCACCTGGCGAGGCAGATGCGAGCCGTCGGGGGAGCCCCCGGCCAGCACCGTTCCCGCGGGCGTCTCCAGCAGGAAGGCGGGGCCGGGCTCGCTGATCAGGCGCACTGCACCGGCCGCGTCCAGCACCGCAAGGGAGACGTCGCGGGTGAATCGGGCCAGGTACTTGTCGTGGTTGCCCACCAGCACCGAGGGCTGGTGCGGCCGGAACAGCTCGATGAGCTCCACCACCAGGCTGTTGGGGTTCTCGCGCGGCCAGTGGAACAGGTCCCCCGCGATGACCGTGTGCAGGTTCAAGGCCCGGGCGCGCTCCAGGCAGGCCGCCAGCTTGGCCAGGATCTGCTCCCGGTAGCCCTCAAGGCGGTGGCCGGGCGGGGTGGCGGCCACGTGCGGGTCGCAGACGATCATCAGGCCATCGGCCTTGATTCTAGGTAGGCTCATGACCCGGCGTCCTCTTTTTCAGGAATTTGGCGGCGTCCAGGTCCGCGCCGCACAAGGGGCACTCGCCCACCTGCTCCAGGCGGTGGGCGATGCGCTCGCCCAGGGCGGCCAGCTCGGCCTCGCGCCCGGCCAGCCAGGCCTGGCCCTTGGCGATGCGCGCGGCCAGGGTGGCCATGGCCCCGGCGAGCCGGGCCAGGGGGGCGGGGTCGGCCAGGGGGGGCGGGGTGGCCAGGGCCGTAAGGGCCTGCCCGCGGCGTTCGGCCCCGTCGCGCTGGGCGCGCAGCCTCTCCAGTCGGGCCGAGGCCTGGGCCAGCTGGCCTGCGGGGGCCAGGGCCGGGGGGGCCGCCAGGGGCAGCAGGGCCGCGCTCGCGGCCTGGGCCGCGCGGGTGCGCTCTTGCAGGGCGCGCAGGCGTGCTGTTGCCTCGGCCAGGGGCGCGGCCGGGGCCGGGGCCGCGGGGGCCGAGAGGCCCTCAAGAAGAGTCAGGCGGGCCTGCAACTGAGCCGAGCGCGTCGAGAGTCCGCGCATCTTCCCCAGGCGGGCCTCCAGCCGGGGCACAGCGGCGGCCCGCCCGGCCAGGGCCTCCGCGCCGACGCGAAGATCCTCAAGCCGCAGCGAGAGCCCGGGCAGGGCGTCGAGCCGGTCCAGGCCCTGCCCGGTTGCGGCCAGGGACTCCTCCAGGCGGCGCGAGTCCGTCCGGGCGCGGCGCACCTTCTCGCGCAGCAGGTCCTGCATGGCCATCAGGTGCGCGCTCTCGGTGGAGGAGGCCAGGAAGTCCGCCAGCACGGAGCCGGGCCGGTCCAGCAGGAAGATGGGGTGGCGCTGGTCGCCCAGGTGCACGTCCACGTCCTCGCCCTTCTCGAAGCTGACCAGGGGCAGCCGCAGCCGCCGGGCCACTTCCTCGGGCACGCCGCCCTTGCCCAGCTTGGCGAAAATCTGGGGCTCGGCCTCCCCCGGAGGGTGGAGCTCGTAAATGGCGTAGGCCTTACGGCGCACCCAGGCCACGCGCCAACCGTCGTCCAGCAGGGCCTCCACGCGGGCCTCGGTGGCGCCGTGGCGGATGCAGTGGCGGCGGGAGGGGTTGGTGGCCAGGCAACGCAGGGCCTCAACCAGGGCGGACTTGCCCGTGTTGTTGGGGCCGCAGAGCACGTTCAACCCCGGGGCGAGGTCGAGCGTGGTGGCCTTGTGGGCCATGAAGTCGGTGAGGGTCAGGCGAAGGATCACGGGGTCAGGCCGGATCGTCCTGGGGCGCGAGGGGCAGGCTGATGTGGAAGGTGGTGCCCCGCTCCTCGTCGGACTCGAAGCCCACGGCCCCCCGCAGGTAACGCTCGCCCAGCAGCTTCATGCCGTAGGTGCCCAGGCCGCGCCCCCGCCCCTTGGTGGAGAAGCTCCGTTTGAACACCTGCAGCCTGACGTCCTCGCTCATGGCGGACTGGTTATGCACCCAGAAGCGCAGCCGGCCCTCTTCCCACGTGCAGCCGAGGGTGACCTCTCCGCCGCTTCGCGAGGCCTCCAGCGCGTTCTTGACCATGTTGCCCACCACCCTGTTCAGGAGCGCGGCGTCGCTGACTATCTCCACGTCGCAGGAGTCCGGATCCATGAGCAGAACCTTGTCGCCATCCATGGCGTAGGGGGCGCCCAGCCGCAGGGCCGCGCCCAGCACCTCGGCGCTGCGCACGCGCCCGAAGCTCGGGTGGAGCTCGTTGCTCTCGGCGGCGGCCAGGTCGCGCTGGGTGAAGAGCTCCTCCACCAGGCCGGCCAGGGATCCGTGGATGAAGTCCGCGTCCTCGCGCAGGTGCCCGGGCACCTCCGTGCGCAGGATATCCATGAGGCCGGAGAGACCGCCCGCGGTGTTGAGCACGTCGTGGAAGAAGAGGCGCTCCAGCAGGCGGCGGCGCTTCTGGTCGCTCATGTCCTGGATGCTGAAGAGCACATAGGTGGTGCCTTCGATCTCGATGGGCGAGGAGCTGACCTGCAGGTCCAGGGCTTCGACGCCCTGGGCCCCCATCCTGCTCAGGCTGCACTCCTGCACGGATTTGCGCCCTTCCAGCCCGGCCAGCAGAGAGCGCAGGGCTCCGCAGCGGGTGCAGAACTGCGTGGTGCCGCAACCTCTGGGGGCGCTCAGGGCGTGCACGCAATTGAGCGCCTCCCCGGGGCGCTTGCCCAGCACCTCCTCAATGGGCAGGCCCGTGGCGTGCAGGGTCTGGGCGTTGGCCAGAACCACCTGCCTGTTGCGGTCCAGCACGATGACGATGATGGGGATGGCGTCCAGGGTCTGGGCGATGAAATTTCCGCACAGCCCCTCATATATCCTGCAGATGTCGTTATTCGGCCTGCGCGGCGGTTCGGGGGGAAGGTTCGATGGTCCTGACGCACTCATGATGGGCCGAATGGTTATCCCCTTTTTTCGCTCCGGGCAATATCCGCCGACTCCGGCACGTTGCGCCCGGGCTGGAAGCGCGGTAGGTGTTGATCCATGACTTCCCGCCCAGGACCGTACATGGCCCTCGCCTGCGCCTGCGCCGCCTTGCTGGCCTGGCTGGCTCGCGAAGCGCTGCTTTACCTCCACCCCGCGGCTCCGGCGCTGCCGCAGTTGGCCGTGGGCCTCGCGGTGGCCGGCCTCGCGGGCCTGCTGGCGGCGCTGCCGCTGGGCTCCAGGCCTGACGAGGGGCCCGGAACGCGGCCAGCACCCGCCCCCGAACCCCAGCCCCGGGACGGCAGGGCTGCCGAGCGCGCCGGGCGGGTGAGCGAGATGGCCGAAACGCTGGCCGAGCGCGCCGGGCGCGCCGGAGACGACGCCTTCGACCTCTCGGCCCAACTGGGCGTGGCCGGGAGCCGCGGCTCGCAGGCCATCCAGACTCTGGAGGCCGCCGCGCATGGCATGGAGCACGCCAGGGAGCTCTCCCACAGGGCGGCCCAGAGCCTGGTCGAGCTGGACGCCGCCATGGAGCGCGTCATTGCGGGTGCGAACGGGGCGCAGGCCAAGCTCACCGTCATCGCGGACACGGCCGAGCAGGCCCAGTCCCTGGTGGCGGGCATGGCGGACATCGCCGAACAGACGGACATGCTCTCGCTCAACGCCTCCATCGAGGCCGAGAAGGCCGGGGAGCACGGGCGCGGCTTCGGCGTGGTGGCCAAGGCCGTACGCCGCCTGGCCGACACCGCCGCCCAAACCGCCGGAGACATCGAGCGCCTGGTGGCCCGCATGCGCCAGGCCGTGGCCGCCGACGTGATGGAGATGGACACCCTCACCCGCCAGGCCGGGCACGGGGCCGCGCGCCTGCATGCCAGCCGGGAGGCGGTACGGGCCGCCGCCAGCGCTCTGGAGGAACTCGCCCAAGCCATCGAGTCCCTCGGCCCCGAGCTGCGCGGGCTGCCGCCCGTGCTGGCCAAGGCCCGCGAGACATCCGACCGGGTGCAGGGCGCTCTGGCCGCGCTGCCCGGGCTGGCCGAAACGCTGCGCGCCGCGGCCGATGAACTGGCCGCGCCGGACGCTCCAACCCTCAAAGGGGACCAATCGTCATGATCGCCTGGTGGCGCGACCTCACCCTCAGGACCAAGCTCGCCCTCTGCGGCAGCGTATTTCTGGTCCCCATAGGCATGCTGCTCTTTCTGCTCACCGGGCAGATGAACGCAAACATCCGGCTGACCCAGGTGGAGATCAACGCCATCTCCCTCGTGGACCCCATCGAGGACCTCACCGAACTGGTGCCCGAGCACCTGCGGCTGGCGCTGGCCGCCTTCGCAGGCGAGGACACAGGCCCGGCCTCGGCCAAGATGGAGAGCATCCTGCGCGAACGCCTGGGGGTGCTCGATCAGCGCATGGCCCTGCACGGGCATGAGCTCGGGCTCACATCCGACGTGCTCGCCCCCCTGGGGCTCGAGAACATCGACCCCAGGAATTTCAGCAAGCGCCTCCTGGGCCTGCTCGACAGCCGCGCCGACACTCCCCACCAGGCCATCGTCAACCACAACTCGGCGCTGGAGCTGCTCTCCCAGTTGCGCGAGTACGTGGCCGATTCGGGCAAGCTCGTGCTGGACCCGGAGCTGGCCAGCTACTACCTGATGTACCTGCTGCTCTTCGACATCCCCCGCGCCCAGGAGCGCCTGGGCTGGCTCTACACCTCGGGCTACCTCTCGCTCACGCACCTGCCCGGGGCCGAGAAGGAACGCGCCCGCATGGAGCAGGCCAGCGTCGCCTGGGAGCTGTCCGTGGTGGACCGCATCACGGACAAGCTGGCCAAGGCCCGCAGGTCCATCGGGGAGGACAAGCTCGTGGTCCTGCCCAAGGCCGTGCAGGACTACGCCGTGGCCAGCCGCGCCTTCCTTGATCTCAGCAAGACCCTGGGGGGGCCGTCCTCCAAGGTGGACATGCAGACCTTCCAGAAGTCCGCCAAGCAGGCCAGGGACGCCGGCGCCAACCTCTGGGACGTCTGCAACACGGTGTTCAACACCCTCATCGCCGAGCGGGCCGACAAGCTGCGCCTGCAGATGTATTCCGCCCTGGGCGTGTGCGTGGGCTCGGTGCTCATGGCGTTACTGCTGGCCTGGACCATCCTGACTTCCGTGTCGCGGCCCCTGGCGCGCGTGGCCAACATCGCCACGCTCATCGCCCAGGGCCGCGTGGCCGAGGCCTCCGCCCTGCTGGAGCGCTCATGCTCCAAGGGCTGCAAGGTGCTCAGGCGCAACACCGAGAGCGGGCGCAGCCAGTCCGAGATCAACCAGCTCTTCTACGCCGTCTCCGTGATGATCCAGGGGCTTGACGAACTCCTGAGCACGCTGACCTCCACCGGCGGCCAGATCCAGACCTCGGCCCAGCGCATCGCGGCCACGGCCCGGCAGCTGGAGGCCGCCGCAACCCAGCAGGCCGCTTCCACCGTGGAAGTCGGGGCCACCAGCAAGGAGATCTCGGCCACGGCCGCGTCCCTGGCGGACACCATGTCCGAGGTGCTGGGCGTGGCCAACAAAAGCTCCGCCCTGGCCGAAGAGGGCCGCGAGAGCCTGGCCGCCATGGAGCAGGCCATGGACGACCTCTACCAGTCCGGCAAGACCATGAACGCCAAGCTGGCCCTGGTGCGCGAGAAGACCTCGGGCATCGGCCAGATGCTCTCCACCATCTCCAAGGTGGCCACCCAGACCAACCTGCTCTCGCTCAACGCGGCCATCGAGGCCGAAAAGGCCGGTGAATTCGGGCCTGGCTTCGCAGTCGTGGCCCGCGAGATACGCCGCCTGGCCGACCAGACCGCCACCGCCACCCTGGACATCGAGCGCACCATCCGGGACATGCAGGCCTCCGTGCAGGCCGGGTCTGCCGCCATGGAGGGCTTCTCCGCCCTGGCCGAGCAGACCGCGGACACCTCCCGGGGGGTCAACGCCAAGCTGGGGCGCATCATCGCCTCCGGCGAGGAGCTCACTCCGCGCTTCTCCACCGTGACCCAGGGCATGCGCATGCAGGCCGAAGGCGCGGACCAGATCAGCGAGGTCATCAGCCAACTGGCCGACAACGCCGGGCAGACCCGCGACTCCCTGGCCGAGTTCCGCCTGGCCGCGGAGGAGCTCAACCGCACGGCCGAAAGCCTCAGGGAAGTGCTCCAGGGCTTCGGCCAGGGGCGCTGATGCTTTTCGTCGCCTTCAAGGCCGCCGGGACCCGCTTCGCCCTGCCCGCCCGCATGGTGGAGGAGGTGACCCCCCTGGTCACCCTCGCGCCCCTGGCCGGAGCGCCCGGCTATGTGGCCGGGGTCATGAACCACCGGGGCCGTCCCCTGCCCGTGGCGGACATGAACGTGCTCCTGGCGGGCAAGCCCTCGCGCCCCTGGGCCTCCACCCGCATCGTGGTGGTGGAGCCCCGGCCCGGCGCGCGTGCGGACGGCCGCCCAGCGCTGCTTGGCCTCATGGCTGAACGCGTCTTCAAGACCGTGGAGCTGGACGAGGCCGACATAAGCGCTCCCGGAGCCCCGGCCGCGCCTTACATCCGGGGCGTGGCCGAGCAGGAGGGCGAGCTGGTGCAGATCCTTGAGCTAGGCGCCATTCTGCCCGCCGAGCTGCTGGAGCGCCTGCTGGCCGGGCTGGAGGCCGCGTGAGCGCCTCCAGACCTGTGTCCCACGCGGACCTGGCCCGGGTCGCCGGGCATGCCGGCCTGGAGCTCAAGGCCGTGGGCGCCGACGCCCTCAGGCGGGCGCTGCGGGCCGGGCTCGCCCGCACGGGCGGAACCGGCGTGGAGGAATACCTGCTCAGGCTCGAGGCCGACCCGGCCGAGCGACGCCTGCTGGCGGGCGAGGCCGTGGTGCAGGAGAGCTGGCTCTTCCGCGACAGGGAGGCCTTCGCGGCGCTGTCCCGCATGGCCCAGGCCCACGTGAAGGACAAGCACGAACCTTTTCGCGTGCTGAGCGTGCCCTGCGCCCAGGGCGAGGAGCCCGCTTCGGCCGCCGCGGCCCTGCTGCATGCGGGCCTGGAGCCCCGCCGGTTCGTGGTGGACGCGGCCGACGCCAGCCCCGCCGCCCTTGAGGCCGCCCGCTCCGGACTGTTCGGCCCCGCAAGCGTGCGCGGCCCCGCCGCCGACGCGCCCTCCGGCTGCCCGGCCGATCCGGCGGCCCAGGCGCTCGCCGGGGCCTGGACCTTCTTCCAGGCCACGGACCAGGGCCTGCGCCTGGCCCCCCAGGCCCTTGAGCGCATCACCTTCATCGAGGCCGACGCCACGTCCCCGGCATTCCTGGCCGGCCATTCGCCCTATCACGCCATCCTCTGCCGCAATCTGCTCATCTACCTGCTGCCCGAGGCCCGCGAGAGGCTGGCCCGCAACCTGGAGCGCCTGCTGGCCCCCGGCGGGACGCTCTTCGCCAGCCCGGCCGAGGCAGGGGCCTTCGCCGCGCTCGGGCTCAGCCCCTGGAGCGCCTGCGCCCTGCGTTCCGCCCCGAAAGCGGCCCGACCCAAAGCACCCGGAACATCGCGCGCGGCTGCGCGGCCCAAGGCGGCCGCTCCTGGGCGCCGGACCCCGGCCGCCCCCCCTGTTTCGTCATCTGGCCCCGACGCCGGACCGGACTCCGTCCCGGCCCCCACACTGGACGAGGCCCGCGCCCTGGCCGACCAGGGCCGCCTGGAAGAGGCCCTTCAGGCCATCGAGGCCCACCTGGCCCTGTGCGGCCCCAGCGCCGAGCCGCATTACCTCCAAGGGGTGGCCCAACTGGCACGGGGCCGCGCCAGGGAGGCCGAGCAGGCCTTGCGCAAGGCCCTCTACCTCGACCCGGCCCACGCCGGGGCGCTCACCCACCTGGCCTTGCTGCGCCAGGCCCAAGGCCGCGCCGACGAAGCCGCCCTGCTCACCGGCAGGGCCGCCCGCGCAGGGGAGGAGCGCCCGTGAACGACGACGGCAACAAAGCCGCACGCCTGCTCTATGACCGCGACGTTCCGGCGGACATCCTCGAGGAGTGGACCCTCCAGACCGCCGCTCCCAAGCCCGAACGGACCGCCCCCCGGTCCGGGGCCATGCTGGTGCGGGCCGGTAACGAGTGGCTGGGCCTCCCCGCGGCCATGATCGAGACGGCCCTCCCCGCCGGGTCCGTGCACTCCGTGCCCCGGCTCTCCAACGCGGCCTTCCTGGGCCTGACCAACGTGGACGGCGAGCTGCTGCCCTGCGTCCGGCTCTCCGCCCTGCTGGGGGGCCCGGCGGACCCGGCCCCGGCCCGGCCGCGCATGGTCGCGGTGCGGGTGCCCCAGGGGCGCTTCGCCCTGCTGGTGGATGAGGCCTCGGGCACCTGCGGCTACTTGCCCGGCGAACTGGGAGCGCTGCCCGCCACGGTGGCCCTGGCCCCCAGGCCCCTGGTGGTCGGCGTCATCGAACTGGAGGGCCGCAGCGCCGGGCTGGTGGGAATCGAGGAGCTGGGCGCGGCCCTGCTCGGGAGCCTGCACCCGTGAGCCCCGATCTGGCCGATTTCTCCCTGCTGGAGCTGTTCAGCATCGAGCTCTCCACCCACTGCCGCACCATCGAGGACGGGCTGATGGGCCTTGAGGACGATCCGCGCCCCGAACTGCTCGAATCCCTGATGCGCGCGGCCCATTCCATCAAGGGGGCGGCGCGCATCGTGGACCTGCCCCAGGCCGTGGGCCTGGCCCACGCCATGGAGGACGTGTTCCAGGCCGCCCAGCAGGAGGGCCGGGCCCCGGGCAAGGCCCGCGTGGACGCCCTGCTCGCGGCCAACGACTTTTTCGCGCGCCTGGCCGCCAGGGCCCCCAAGGATCTGCCCCAGGCCCTGGCCGACGGCGCTGACGAGGCCTCCGCCCTGGAGGCCGCACTGCGCGCCCTGCCCGCCGAGGCCGCTCCGGTTGACAATGCAGCCCCCGAGGCTTCCCCGGCCTCACAACCGGCCCAAACCGCCCAGCCCCCCGCAACCCACGACCAGGGCGGCGCCCCGGCGTCCCCATCCGGGTCCGAAGGCGGGGTGGTGCGCCTCTCCGCCGAGCTGCTGGGCAGGCTCATGGGCCTGGCCGGCCAGTGCATCGTGGAGTCCGGCCAGCTCGGGCGCGTGTTCGAGCAGGCCCGCATGCAGCGGCGCGGCTTCCTGGACCTGGAGGATCTGCTCTCCCAGACCCGCGCCCTGCTCCCCGAGGGTGACGCCAAGGACCAGCTGGACCGGGCCGCCGGGATGCTGCGCACCGTGCACGCCGGGCACTCCAACTCGGTCTGCGCCCTGGAGGGGCTGGCCCGGCGCATGGAGATCCTCTCCGACAAGCTTTACCACCAGGTGCTCGGCAGCAGGATGCGACCCTTCGGCGAGGGCGCGCGCGCCCTGCCGCGCCTGGTGCGCGACCTAGCCCAGGAGCTGGGCAAGCAGGCCCGGTTCGTGCTGGAAGGGGCGAACGCCTCCGTGGACCGCGACATCCTGGACCGCCTGGAGGCCCCGCTGCTGCATCTGGCGCGCAACGCCCTGGATCACGGCCTCGAGCCGCCGGAGGAGCGCGTGCGCAGGGGCAAGCCCCAGCAGGGGCGCATCGTGCTGGGGGCGAGGCACGTCTCCGGCAGCCTGGAGGTGCGCCTCTCCGACGACGGCTGCGGCATCGACCCCGAGGCCATCCGCGCCTCCGTGCAGGCCAAGGGCCTGGCCCCGGCCCACATCGCCCAGCGCATGACGGACGCCGAGCTGTTCGAGTTCCTTTTCCTGCCGGGCTTCACCACGGCCGCCGCCCTGACCAGCGTCTCCGGGCGCGGCGTGGGCCTGGACGTGGTCAAGACCGTCATGCAGGAGGTCGGCGGGCAGGTGCGCGTGGAGTCCGCCCCCGGGCAGGGTACGGCCTTCGTGATGCGTCTGCCCGTGAGCCGCTCCGTGGTCCGCGCTCTGGTGGTGCGCATCGGCGGCGAGCCTTACGCCATGCCCCTGGCGCGCATCGGCCGGGTGCTGCTGGCCCCCGGCGGAGACGTGCAGACCACCGGCGGCATGCAGTACCTCCGGCTGGACCATGAGAACGTGGGCCTCGCCCAGGCCGCCCAGATTCTCGGGGTGCCGCCCTCCCCCCTGCCGAGCCACGAGGGCGACCCCGCCCTGCCCGTGATGCTCCTGGAGGATCGCGGCGCGCGCTTCGGCCTGGCCGTGGAGGCCTTCCTGGGTGAGCGCGACCTGGTGGTCCACCCCCTGGACCCGCGCCTGGGCAAGGTGCCCGGCGTGGCTGCCGCCTCCACCATGGAGGACGGCTCCCCCGTGCTCATCCTTGACGACGCCGACCTGCTGCGCTCCCTGGAGGGCCTGCTGGCCGAGGGCCGCCTGGCCGGGGTCGGCACGGACGAAGCCCCCGCGCCCGAGCGCGCGCCCAAGAGCGTGCTGGTGGTGGACGACTCCCTCACCGTGCGCGAAGTGCAGCGCCAGCTCCTGGAGGGGCGCGGCTACCGCACAGCCACCGCCGTGGACGGCATGGAGGGCCTGGCCCTGGCCCGCATGGGCTCCTTCGACCTGATCATAACCGACGTGGACATGCCCCGTATGACCGGCATCGAGCTCACCCGGCGCATCCGCGCGGATGCCGCCCTGGCCCGGACCCCTGTGATGATCGTCTCCTACAAGGACCGCCAGGAGGACCGGCTGGCCGGGCTGGAAGCCGGGGCCGACTTCTACCTGCCCAAATCCGGATTCCGCGACGAGGCCCTGCTCCAGGCCGTGGCGGACCTCATAGGCGGCCCATGAACACCGCCTACTCCTGCCGCCAGCCTCCCGTCTTGGCCATCGGGGCCTCCACCGGTGGGCCATCCGCGGTCGCGGAGCTGCTCTCAGGCCTCCCGCAGGATATCCAGGCCGCCGTGCTCGTGGCCCAGCACCTGGACCAGGCCTTCAGCGGCAACCTGGCCGAGCTGCTGGCCCAGCAAAGCGCGCTGCCGGTGGCAGTGGCCAGCGACGGGGACCGGCTCCTGCCCGGGCGCGTGCTGCTGGCCCGGGGGGGCGACCACCTGGTGCTCTCCCCCGTGAACACCCTGCAATACACCCAGGAGCCGCTGGCCACGCCCTACCGTCCGTCGGTGGACGCGCTGTTCCTGAGCCTCGCCGACTCCCGGCTGTGCCCGGGGGTGGCGGTGCTGCTCACCGGCATGGGGTCCGACGGGGCAAAAGGCCTGCTGGCCCTGCGCAAGGCCGGCTGGCTGACCATCGCCCAGGACCGGGAGTCCAGCGCCGTGTACGGGATGCCCAAGGCCGCCCGCGAAATGGGAGCGGCGGAGATGGTGCTGCCGCTCAACTCAATCGCCGCCCTTGCGGCCAAACATATCCGGAACCTCCATGCTCGAAGCCGTACCCGTTGAACCTCGCGTCACAGTGCTCATGGTGGACGACCAGGCCATGGTCTCCGAGGCCGTGCGCCGCATGCTGGCCCCCGAAGCCGACATCGACTTCCACAGCGTGCAGGACCCGGCCAAGGCCCTGCCCGCCGCCCTGGCCGCAAATCCCACCGTGGTCCTGCTGGACCTGGTCATGCCCGACATCGACGGGCTGACCCTGGTGCGCTACTTCCGCGCCCATCCCAAGCTCAAGGACCTGCCCCTCATCATGCTCTCCACGCGGGAGGAGCCGCAGACCAAGGCCCAGGCCTTCGCCCTGGGGGCCAACGACTATCTGGTCAAGCTGCCCGACCGCGTGGAGCTGGTGGCCCGGCTGCGCTACCACTCCCAGGCCTACACCCGCCTGCTGGAGCGCGACCGCGCCTACAGCGAGCTGGCCCGCCAGTTGGACCAGGCCGCGCAGTACGTGCGGAACCTCCTGCCCAAGCCCCTGGAGCAGGGCCCCGTGCTCACGGACTGGCTGTTCGAGCCTTCGGCCCAGTTGGGCGGCGACGCCCTGGGCTACCACTGGATCGACCAGGACCGCTTCGCCTTCTACCTGCTGGACGTCTGCGACCACGGCGTGGGCCCTGCGCTGCTCTCAGTCTCGGCGCTCAACGTGCTGCGCGCGCAGACCCTGCCCGGGGTGGATTTCACGCAGCCCGCCCAGGTGCTTGCGGGGCTCAACGCGGTGTTCCAGATGCCGCGCCAGAACGACCTGTATTTCACCATTTTCTACGGCGTCTACGACATGCAGGCCCGGGTGGTGCGCTTCGCCTCGGCCGGGCATCCGCCCCCGCTCCTCTTCCAGGCCGACGGGTCCGTCAGGGAGCTGCGGTGCCAGAGCATCTTCATCGGCGCCATGCCCGAAGCGCGCTTCAAGCAGGAGGAGGTGGCCCTGGAAGGGCCGGCCAGCCTGCTCGTGTTCTCCGACGGGGCCTACGAGCTGCGCCGGGCCGACGGCGTCATGGAGGGCTACGAGGATTTCCGCGAGCGGTGCGCCAGCTATGGACCCATGGGGCCGGAACTGGCGGACCTGCTGAACCAGGCCAGGGCCGTTCGGGGGCTGCAGGTGCTCGACGACGACCTGACCGCCCTGCGTCTGCGCATCGGCTGATGCCCGGGAGGGCATGCTGCATGTGGAAGGTGGCCGCGCCAGCGGGAGCCATTGCAGGCGCGCATCACTAGTGAAACAAATCACAAAATAATGTGTCACGATAAAAAATAACGTGACGCAGCATTCATACTCGCCCCCGCAGGGGTGCAAAAGCCCCGAAACAGCCTCTCTCTGTGGATTTCAGACCCGCTTCGGGTTCAATTTATCCTGCCTTGTTCTACAAGTAACAATTTCCTCTGGCAAAGGTATCCTAGTTCTGCTAGTATCCCGCGCACCTGGATATGTCAGGCGCTGATGCCTTTGAGGACTTTGGCCCGGACGCCCGTCTGTGGGGGGCGGCGTCTCGTGGTTTCCAGTGAGGCTTATACCTGAGAACCAGCCAACCTGTAACGATTTGGGAGGTCCGTATGCGCGTATCCATTGGTCTTGCCAAGGACGACGCCGAAAAACGCTTGGAAAAAAGGGGCGTCTCCCGCCGCGACTTCATGAAGTTCTGCGCGGCAGTGGGCACCGCCCTTGGCATGGGCCCCGGCGCAGCGGGTGAAGTCGCCGCCGCCCTGACCGCCAAGAAGCGTCCTTCGGTGATCTACCTGCACGGCGCTGAGTGCACCGGCTGCTCCGAAGCCGTCCTGCGCACCTATCAGCCCTTCATCGACGAGCTCATCCTCGACACCATCAGCCTGGACTACCATGAGACCATCATGGCCGCCGCGGGCGAGGCCGCCGAGGACGCTCTGCACAAGGCCATGGAGTCCCCCGAGGGTTTCGTGCTGGTGCAGGAAGGCGCAGTGCCCATGATCGAGAACGGCGCCTGGGGCAAGGTCGGCGGTCACACCATGGCCGACAACCTGAAGGCTTGCGCGGCCAAGGCCAAGGCCATCATCGCCATCGGCGCCTGCGCCACCTTCGGCGGCGTGCAGGCCGCCAAGCCGAACCCCTCCCAGGCCGTTTCCGTGAGCGAGTTCCTGGGCCGCAAGGACGTCATCAACATCGCCGGCTGCCCGCCCAACCCCGTGAACTTCGTGGGTGCGGTCGTGGCCTTCCTGAAGGGCGACAAGATCGAGCTCGACTCCCTGCAGCGTCCCAAGGTCTTCTTCGGCCAGTCCGTGCACGACCAGTGCGAGCGCCTGAAGTACTTCGAAGCCGGCCAGTTCGCCAAGAGCTTCGACTCCGAGGAAGCCAAGAAGGGCTACTGCCTCTATGAGCTGGGCTGCCGCGGTCCCGAGACCTACAACAACTGCCCCAAGGTGCTCTTCAACTCGACCAACTGGCCGGTCCGCGCGGGCCATCCCTGCATCGGCTGCTCCGAGCCGAAGTTCTGGGACACCATGACCCCGTTCTACGTCGGCCGTTAGTCAGGACCGCAAGTAGCCCGAACTGCAGCACACCTCACGGAGGAACGTTATGGCTGACAGCAAGCCTCAAGTTATGAAAACGCCCCAGAGCACCTTCACCGGCCCCGTCGTGGTCGACCCCGTCACCCGCATCGAGGGTCACCTGCGCATGGTGGTCGAGGTGGAGAACGGCAAGATCAAGAACGCCTGGAGCTCTTCCCAGCTCTTCCGCGGCCTGGAGATCATCCTGAAGGGCCGCGACCCCCGCGACGCCCAGCACTTCACCCAGCGCTCCTGCGGCGTCTGCACCTACGTGCACGCCCTGGCCTCCACCCGCGCGGTCGACAACGCCGTGGGCGTGAAGGTTCCCGAGAACGCCACCCTGATGCGCAACCTGGTCATGGCCTCCCAGTACCTGCATGACCACATCGTGCACTTCTATCACCTGCACGCCCTGGACTGGGTCGACGTGCAGAACGCCCTGAAGGCCGACCCCGTCAAGGCCGCCAAGATCGCCAACGACATCTCGCCCCGCAAGACCAACGCGGCCGACCTGAAGGCCGTGCAGGACAAGCTGAAGGCCCTGGTGGACTCCGGCCAGCTGGGCATTTTCACCAACGCCTACTTCCTGGGCGGCCACCCGGCCTACTATCTGCCCGCGGAAGTGAACCTGATCGCCACCGCGCACTACCTTGAGGCCCTGCACCTGCAGGTCAAGGCCGCCCGCGCCATGGCCATCTTCGGCGCCAAGAACCCCCACACCCAGTTCACCGTGGTGGGCGGCTGCACCAACTACGACGCCCTGCGCCCCGAGCGCATCGCCGAGTTCGTGAGCCTGTACAAAGAGACCAAGAAGTTCGTGGACGAAGTCTACATCCCCGACCTTCTGGCCGTCGCCTCCTACTACAAGGACTGGGCCGGCATCGGCGGCACCACCAACTTCATGACCTTCGGCGAGTTCCCCACCAAGAGCGAGTTCGGCTTCGACGACCGCTTCTTCCCCGCCGGCGTGATCATGAAGCGCGACCTGGGCAAGGTCGGCGCCGTGGATCCCAAGCAGATCATGGAGCACGTGAAGCACTCCTGGTACGTTGGCGACGAAGCCAAGCACCCCTACCAGGGCGTCACCGATCCCAAGTACACCTCGCTTGACGACAAGGACCGCTACTCCTGGATGAAGGCCCCCCGCTACATGGGCGAGCCCATGGAGACCGGTCCGCTGGCCAAGGTCCTGGTGGCCTACGCCAAGGGCCACAAGCCCACCGTCAAGGTCGTGGACATGATCTGCAAGAAGCTGGGCGTCGGCAAGGAAGCCCTGTTCTCGACCCTGGGCCGCACCGCTGCCCGCGGCGTCGAGACTGCGGTCATCGCCGCCGAGATGGAAGCCTGGGTGAAGAAGCTTGCCGACAACGTGAAGAAGGGCAACACCAAGCTCTACCAGGACTGGAAGATGCCGGACAGCGCCCAGGGCGTCGGCTTCGTGGACGCCCCCCGCGGCGCCCTCTCCCACTGGATCGACATCAAGGGCGGCAAGATCAACAACTTCCAGTTGGTCGTGCCCTCCACCTGGAGCCTCGGACCCCGCTGCGCGGCCGGCAAGCTCTCCCCGGTGGAAGAGGCCCTGATCGGCACCCCCATCGCCGATCCCAAGCGCCCGGTGGAAATCCTGCGCACCATCCACTCCTTCGATCCCTGCATCGCCTGCGGCGTGCACGTGATCCAGCCGGAGAGCAACGAGGTGCTCAGCTTCAAGGTGCTGTAAGAGCGCATTGAAGAACTAGCCTAGAATGAGAGAGGGCCGCGCAAGCGGCCCTCTTTTTGTTCAAGAGCGGAGGGCCTCACTCCTCCCCGCAATTGCAGAAACAGACCACCTCGGGCGGCTTCACCCTGGGCGTCTCGCCCGTGGCGTAGAAGCCCAGCCCGGCGAACACGCTGGACCAGAGGGTGACGTATTCCCCATTCGCCCCTTTGAGGTCGTCGGGCAGGAGCACTGCATCCAGCTTGAGCCCATACACTCCGGCCCAGGCGTCTTCAGTTTCGCCGGGCTCGCGCTCCACGCCAAGTCCGTTTGGCAGCGCCCCGCGCAGCACGCGCCCGTCCCGCGCGCACTCCACCCAGGCTTCCTGCCCACCCGAAACCACCCGCGCCCGCACCGGCCCTCCCTCGGCCAAAGGCGTGGAGAAGGTGAGCCGCAATTCGGCGGCGATCCCACCAGCATCCAACTGGCCACGACCGAACGCCTCCAGCCGCACCAGCCGGGGCATCTCCACGTAGCCCTCATCCGCGCTTTTGGGTCGCAGGAAAACGAACGGCGGCCCGGCCACCAGCCTCCCGGCCACGTCGTAGGCCCCGATGGGGGTATTCTCCCCCGAATCCCAGTCCGTCTCCCCGGGCCAGTCCTCCACGGCCTTGAGCACCACCCTGCAGCCCGGCCTGGGTCCTCCGACCAGCCGCAGGTCGCCAGACGGGGCATCCACGAAGCTCGCATCGGGGTCCACCACGCCGCTCCGCTCCTGGGCGTTGTCCGTGATCTTGGGCGGCCAGGGCAGGTTGGTCAGGTCGCAGTCGAAGCTCACGCCCTCAACCCAGCCATCGGGCATGAAGCCGTCCCCCACGAATCTGTCGTCGCCTTCTTTGGCCTCGCCCCGGCAGCCGTCCGCGAAGGGCCTGCGCACGGCCTCGGGCAGCGGGCAATCGGCCCTGTCCGACACCGGGCTCCCCTCCGGGGGCTCGTCCCGGAAGAGCACGGCGTTGTTGCGGTGCGTCAGGTGCGTGGTGGCCCCTCCCTTGACCAGGCTGTTGCAGAGCTTATAGCTGTTGTTGCACGCGAGCACGCACCCATCCGGCATGAGTCCGGTGGCGTCGTACTTGTAGACCTTGCCGCCCCGGTTGGGGTCCAGCGGGGTGCCGGGCTTGTCCGTGATCCAGCCCGTGTTGGCGAAGAAGTACCAGAAGCCCCCGGTGACCTCGTCCAGCGAGAACCAGGCGTGCGCGTTGTGGATGCGGTTGTGGTGCACCCACCAGTTGGTTGCCCCGCGCTCCGGCTCCACCGGGTTGTCGCGGATCCGCAGCAGTGTGTTGGAGTAAATCTCCACGTTGCAATTCTGCACGGTTTCCTTTTTCTTCTCGGTCTTCATGCGCATGCCGTTGAAGGCGTCGCAGATCGTGTTGCCGCGCAGCACCACGCTGCCCGCGACGCCAACGCTGCCGAAGAGGCCGCCGTTGCAGTAGAAGTAGCGTTTTCGCTTGGAGTCGAGCCAGAGCTGGTCGCGCCACATGGCCCCGGTGGGGTCCTGGCGCCAGTGGTTCTCCTCCAGGAGGATGTGATGGCAGCCCTGGCCGCGCGCGTAGACCAGATAGCGGCTGTCCGTGGCGCGGACCCGGCGCACGCTCACGTAGGATGAATCCTCCATGTAGAGGAACGTGGGCCAGCAACTCTCCACGGCCAGATTTTCGAATTCGATCCAGGAGCAGTCCGCCAGCTTGAAGAAGGCGAAGTGCTTCATCTCCGGCAGCATGGAGTCGTGCGGGACGCCGCCCAGCCCGCCGTTGAGCGCGGTGGCCGCGCCCAGGCCCCGGATGGTCACGGGCATGTCCGGCGAGCCGTGGATGTCGGCGATCTTCACCGGGCGGCAGGAGGGCGGGGCGCCCGAATCCTCGTCGTAGAGGATTGGCGGCCAGTACTTGCCCGGCAGCAGTTGCAGGATGTCGCCCGGGCGGACGCAGGCGAACACGTCGGCCAGGGTGTGCGTGGTGAAGAGCAGCTCCCGGCCGTCCAGGCGGACGTAGCGGCAATCGCCCTTGTAGGTGACGAACAGCACGCGGCGGCCGCGCTCCGTCCAGTAAGGCAACGGTGCCGAATCATCCCGCATGGCGGCCCCCTTGGCGTCGACGAAGAGATATCTAAAGACAGTTCAATATGCCACAACACATAACAGGGCCGCCCCGCCGAGTCAACGCGTCGCGGCCCTTGCCCGCAGGCCCTATGCAGGGCATGATGGGGCACTTCAACCCGGAGGACTATCAATGGAAGACAATGCCCGCAGAATTCTGGTGATGGGCGTGGGTAACATCCTCTACACCGACGAGGGCGTCGGTGTGCGCTGCATGGAGAAACTGGAGCGCGAATACGAGTTCTCCGACAACGTCACCCTGCTCGACGGCGGCACCCTGGGCATGCGCCTGATGGACCCGCTGCTCAACTGCGACATGGCCATCATCCTGGACGCGGTGCTCGGCGGCGGCGACCCCGGGACCATCTACCGCTGCACCGGCGACGACCTGCGCAAGTCCCTGGCCTTCAAGGACTCCATGCACCAGACCGACCTGGTGGACACCCTGATCTACTGCGGCCTGGTGGGCAACAAGCCCGACTGCGTGGTGCTGGGCATCCAGCCCGTGGACTACGACACCATGAGCGTGGAGATCTCCCCCCTGCTGGCCGAGCGACTGGACGACATGTGCGCCTTCGCCCTCAAGGAGATCGAGGCCGCCGGCGGCACCTACAAGAAACGGGAAAACCAGGAATAACGCGGGGCGGGGGCGATGAGGCGACTGTACGGAGTGCTGGCGGCCCTGGCGGCCGTCCTGATTCTGGGCTGCCAGCTCCTGGCCGCCGAAACGGCCAAGCCCTATCGCCTGACCATCCTGCACACCAACGACATCCACGCCCGCATGGCGGAGTTCAACCACCTGGGGCAGACCTGCACCCAGGAGGAATCCGCCCAGGGCGCGTGCTTCGGCGGGTATCCCCGCATCGCGGCCGCCGTGGAGGCCGAGCGCAAGAAGGGCGGCAACACCCTGCTGCTCGACGCGGGCGACCAGTTCCAGGGCACGCTCTTCTACACGGCGCTCAAGGGCAAGCCAAGCCAGGGGGCCATGAACGCCCTGCGCTACCAGGCTATGACCCTGGGCAACCACGAGTTCGACGACGGCCCCGCCAACCTGGAGCAGACCTTCCTGAACGGTCTGAACCTGCCCGTGCTGGCCGCCAACCTGGACGCCTCGGGCGACCCGGCGCTCAAGGCCCGCCTCAAGCCCTGGACGGTGCTGACCCTCGGCGGTCGCAAGATCGGCGTGGTGGGCCTGGCCAACGAGGACACCTCCCGGCTCTCCAACCCCGGCCCGGAGCTGGCTTTCCACGACGGAGTTCAGTCCCTGCGCCGGGCCGTGCAGGAGCTGGCCTCTCAAAAGGTCGACATCGTCATCGCCCTGACCCACGTGGGCCTGGAGCGCGACAGGCAGCTGGCCGCCGAGGTGGACGGGGTGGACGTGATCGTGGGCGGGCACAGCCACAGCCTGCTCTCCAACACGGACCCCAAGGCCGCCGCGCCCTACCCCCTGGTGGTCCAGTCGCCTTCGGGCAAGCCCGTGCTCATCGTGCAGGCAGAGGCCTGGGGCAAATACCTGGGCGAGCTCACCGTGGACTTCGACGCCAAGGGCGCGCCCGTCTCCTGGAGCGGCGCGCCCCTGCTGCTGGACGCCTCCAAACCGCAGGACGGGGCCATGCTGGCCAGGGTCCGCGCCATGCAGGAGGAGCTCAAGCCCTACATGGGCCAGGTGGCGGGCCGGGTGAACGAGAACCTGCTGCCGGACTGCCGCTTCGGCGAGTGCGGCCTGGGCGACATCCTGGCGGACGCCATCCGCATGTCCGCCCGCAACCAGGGCGTGCAGGCAGCTTTCATCAACGCCGGGGCCATCCGCGCCGGGCTCAAGGCCGGCGACGTGACCGTGGGCGACCTGCTCACCTACTACCCCTTCACCGACAACGTGGCCACTTTCCAGCTCTCCGGGCGCGACCTTCTGGCCGTTCTGGAGCACGGCGTCAGCCTGGCCGACAAGCCCGACGGCTCCGGCACCGGGCGCTTCCTGCAAGTCTCGGGGCTGCGCTACTCCTTCGACCCGCGCCGCCCGCAGGGCCAGCGCATCGTCACGGCCGACATCCTCGGCACGGACGGCGGATACGGCCCGGTGCTGCCCGACAAGACATACTCCCTGGCCACCAGCGGCTACCTGTTCAAGGGCGGCGACGGCTACGCCATGCTCAAGGAGAAGGCCAAACGGGTCTACGCCTTCGGCGCGGCCATCAGCGACGCCCTCGCGGACCACTTCGCCGGGCACTCGCCCCTCTCCCCGCGCCTGGAAGGCCGCATCGTCCGCCTGGGCGACGCGCTGCCCAAGTAGGCGAAGAGGCCTCCGGCGGCCAGAGAGGGCGCCGCCCTCTCTGAACTCTCCCGCGAGAGGGAGTTCCTCCCTCTCGACTCCCTTTCCGCTTCGCATCCCAAGCCGAACGTACACCTTCTCAGCGTTCCCTCTGTTCATACTGCCGCGATGAGACGCGTCGTCTGGGGAGGAGGCCCCCGCCCGGGGCGCGCACCCGATATTCTTCAAATATATCGGGTGCGCG
>NZ_JAKZKW010000022.1:43601-67910 GCF_022808695.1 Fundidesulfovibrio soli | reverse complement strand
GGGGGCCATCCGATATATTTGAAGAATATCGAATGGCCCCCGCCAGCGGAGCGCCCCAAGGAGGCGATTTCGTTCATCGCGTCGGCGCGAAGAAACGGAATCGAGTCCTGGTGATCCCGCTTGAAAATACTGATTACCGAGCCTCGTCCGGCTAATCCGATCATAAGAAATCCTCCGGGGCCGGTACGGCCCCGGAGGATTTGCGAAACATCCTATCAGTTCTAAATAACCTGCCGTTCAAGATGCGAAGCCCTTTGGCCGCCGGAGGCCCCTCCCCCTGTTCTCCCCCGATAGAGAGGAGTCAGACCGGGAGGCATTCAATCCAGGCAGTGGAGTTTTAGCCCCTTTCCTACATCATCTGCTTCATCAACCCGGCGGACTGACCAGGCACCAGCTTGCCCTCGCGGGTGACGACCAGATCCTCGACGGGCACGTTGGTCCCGGCCAACTCCGCGGCCTGGTGCACCAGCGCGGCCAGGCCGGTGCAGCAGGGCACCTCCATGCGCAGCACCTGGACCTTCTTGAGCCCGGCATTACGGAACATGGCCACCAGCTTCTGCATGTAGGGCTGGGGATCGTCGAACTTGGGGCAGGCGATCATGACGACCTTGCCGCCCAGGCGGCTGTTGAAATCAGGCAGGGCCACGGGGGCGCAGTCGGCGGCGATGACCACCTCGGCCCCGCGCAGGAAGGGGGCCTCCGCCGGGACGAGCCTGAGCTTCACGGGCCAGTGGCCAAGCTGTGAGGCTTGTTCGGCCTTGGCGAAGCCGGCTGCGGCGGGGGCTGCGGCCTGGGGGGCGCGGTTCATGGTCATCATGCTGGAGCCGGGGCAGCCGCAGCCCAGCTTGGGCGCGGGCTTCTCGGCGGCCTTCATGGCCTCCAGCTCGTGGTGCACGGCTTCCTCGTCGAACTCGTCGGCCTCGCGCTCGATGACCTTGAGCGCGCCCATGGGGCAGTGGCCCAGACAGGCGCCCAACCCGTCGCAGAGCTTGTCGGCCTTGAGTCTGGCCTTGCCGTCAATGATGCTGATGGCGCCCTCGGCGCAGTTGGGCAGGCACTCGCCGCAGCCGTTGCACAGTTCCTCGTCTATCTGCACGATCTTACGAATCGTTTTCATCTGTCTTCCTCCCTTCGTCGGTTGGCCACCATATAGGCCCGGCTGCCGCCCCCAGCTGTGACGCACGTCACATGGAACGAAGAAAGTGCATTTTTCATCATTTTCCCGCCGAAAGCCAGATGCCCAGGCCCACGGCAAGGCACCCGAGGACCTGGCCCCCGCTGGGCGCGGCCCCCGAGAGGAGCCAGCTGGAGAGCACCGCGCTCACCGGCATCAGCCCCGTGATGACGGCCGCCTGGCTTGCGCTGGCGCTGCCCACGCCCCTGAACCAGAGCACGTAGCCGCCGGCGGTGACCAGCACGCCCAGGGCGGCCACGGCCAGCCAGGCCCCGAATCCGGCCTCGAACATGGCTGCGGGGTCGAAAGTCCAGACAGCCCAGGGCAGCACCATGAAAAAGCCCAGCAGCGTGATGCACCGGGCGGCCTCCAGGGGCGTGAGCCACGCGGGCAGCCACTTGAGGGCCAGCAGGAACACGGACTCCCCGGCCACGGCGGCCAGCAGCAGGGCGTCCGAACCCAAGGGGGACCAGGCCGCGCCCGAGCCGAAGCCGGAACCGAACACGTCCCTGGCGGCAAGAACGCCCACCACGCAGAGCCCCACGCCCCCGAGCGCGCGAAGCCCTGGAAGCTCCCTGAACAGAACCACCCCCAGCAGGACCATGACGGCCGGGGTGGCGCTGGTGAACACGCCCGCGGCGGCGGCCCCGCCGCCTTCCATGCCGAGCCAGAGACAGGCGTTGAAGACCACCACGCCGCTCAGGGCCTGCAGGGCCAGCACGGCCCAGTGGCGCGGCTCCAGGCGGGGGACGGCCCCGCTCCCCGGGCTCAGCGCGCGCAGCACGGCCCAGGCCAGCACCAGGCGCACGGCCAGAAGCTGAGGCAGGCCCATGCCGCGCAGGGCCACCTCGCCCAGCGGGGCCGTGGCCCCCACCAGGAGCATGGCCAGGCACATGGAGAGCAGCGGGAAGCGCGGGCGCGCCGCTGCGTTGGCGGCGGGGGCTTCACCGGGAGACGCGTCGGACAGGATGTCGGCTGAAACGGAAGACGGCATGGGGGAACCTCCAGGAATCTCTGGAGGCGAGGCCTGCCACTAAGCGGCATCAGCGGTCTTGAACGATCTTGCGGTAGGCCCCGGGGGTCAGGCCCAGGATGCGCCTGAAGTGGCGGTTGAGGTGGCTCTGGTCGGCGAATCCGGAGGCCAGGGCGGCCTGGGCCGCGTTCTCGCCGCGCTCCAGCAGGGTGCGGGCGCGGTTCACGCGCAGCTGCACCTGATATTCATGGGGGGCGAGCCCCACGCTCTGCCGGAACACCCGGTTGAGGTGGAAGCCGGAGAGGCCCGTGGCCTTGGCCAGTTCCTCCAGGGGCACGGATTCAATGAAGCGTTCGTTGAGGATATCCTTCACTGCGCGCACGGCCCCAGACTCACGCAGTGGCACCCGCCCCCGCCGCCCGTCGGCGTGTCGCGCGATCCAGGCCCCGAGCACGCCCACGAGCCTGCTCTGGCGCTCCAGAAGCGTGGTCCGCCCCTGATCCAGGTCACGGTGCAATGCGCACAGCGCAGCAGCCAGCTCCGGGTCGCGCAGCACCCCGGCCCCGAAATCAGGCAGCTGGTCCGCCTTGCCGCCCAGCTGCGCGGCCACGGCGGCCACGGCGCGGGGCTCCAGGTAGAACATGCGGTAGCTCCAGCCCAGGGGCGTGCCGGGCCAGCCGTCGTGCACCTCCCCGGGGGCCACCATGTTCACCTCTCCGGCGCGGGCCATGCAGTCGCGCCCGAGGTAGCGGAAGCCCAGCGCCCCCTCAACCAGCACGCCCACGGCGTAGCCGTCGTGGAAGTGCCTGGCGTAGCGCGTGGCGCAGCGGCTGGCCCGCAGCAGGTCCACGCCGTCCAGTCCGGGCGCGCGCCACAGCCTCAGGTCCGTTCCGTTCAACGCCCTCTCCCCAGTGCCTTGGGCGCGCCGCCTTCCTGCCCGTATCCGGCGATGATCCGGCCCAGGCCGGCCTGTTCCTGCTCCAGGCGCTCCACCACCCGCTGGGAGCGCGCCGTGTTGGCCGCGATCTCCTCGGCCAGGCTGGAGACGGCCTCCACGGCCTGGGCCACCTGCTCCATGGCCTGGGCCTGGTTGCGCGCGTCGCCGGAGATGGCGGCGGTCTGCCCGGCGGAGCGGCCCACGATGTCCACGATGGAGGCGAAGACCTCGCCCGACTCGCGGGAGAGGCCCGTTGCCAGGGAGATGGCCCGCACGGCCTCGTCCATGCGCTCCACGTTGCGCTTGGCGCCCTCCTGAATGGCGTGCACCGAGCGGTTGACCTCCTGGGTGGCGGTCATGGTCTTTTCGGCCAGCTTGCGCACCTCGTCGGCCACCACCGCGAAGCCCCTGCCCGCCTCGCCCGCGCGCGCGGCTTCGATGGCGGCGTTGAGGGCCAGCAGGTTGGTCTGGTCCGCGATGTCGGCGATGGTCGTCAGGATGGCCCCGATGGCCTGGCTCTGTGTGCCCAGCTCGTGCATGGAGGCCGCCAGGGCCCTGGCCTGCGAGTCCACGGCCTCGATGGCCTCCACGGAGCGCTCCACCACTCCCGCGCCGGCCCTGGCCTTGCCGCTGGCGTCTTCGGCAAGTCCGGCCACCTCCGCCGCCAGGTGCGACACGTGCGCCAGGGAGGCGTTCATGGCCTGCACCTCGCGGGAGGTGCCCTCCACGCGCCTGCGCTGCTCCTGCGCGCCCTGGGCGGACTGGGTGAGCCCCACGCAGAGCTCCTCGACAACGCCGCCGATTCCCTGCGCCGTGTGGCCCATGGCTGCGGCGGCGGCCTGCTCGCCCTCTCTCCGGGCGCTCTCGGCCCGCTCCAGGGCCTCCCGGGCGATGATGGTCTGCTCCTCGGCCTGCCGGGCCTGTTCCCCGGCTTCGCGGGTCTTCTCCTCGGCCAGGGCCAGGCTCTCGCGCAGGCGATCCACCATGGAGCGCATGGCGTCGCGCAACACGCGCAGCTCCGCGTGGAAGGCCACGGGCGGCACCGTGGCGGTCAGGTCGCCCCCGGCCACGGCCACGGAGTAGCGCGCCAGGGCGTCCACCTGACGGCCCACGAAGGCCCTTGTCAGCCAGAGGGTCAGCAGCAGGCCCACGACAAAAACCACGGCCAGCCCCGCGCCGCACCACAGGCGCAGCTGGTTCACCTTGGCCTTGATGTCATCGATGTAGACGCCGGAGCCGATGAGCCAGCCCCAATCCTTGATCACGACGCCGTAGGAGAGCTTGGGCCACACCCCGGCGCTCACGCCGTTTTGCGTGGGGCGGGGCCAGGAATAGATGACGAAGCCGTCCCCGGTGTCTCCGGCGGCGCGCAGAAGCTCGGTGAAGAGGTTCCCCTTGCCCCCGGGGACGGGGACGAGCTCACCCTTCATGCCCTTCTGCGAGGACGTGGCGCAGGAGAACTTGGGGTCGTCCAGCACCTTGCCGTCCAGGGCGGGCACCGTGGGGTGCATGACCATGCTCGGCACGGGCAGGGTGAGGTCGTTGACCCAGAAGTAGTCGTTGTTGCCGTAGCGGATGCCCTTGATGCGCGCCATGGCCCTGCGTTTGGCCTCGCCCAGGTCCAGCTCTCCGCGCTTCACCTGGGCGTCGTAGTCCTTGATGAGGGAGGTGGCGGAGCCCACGAGATTGCGCAGGCTCTCCTTGTGGGTCTCCATGAGCTCGGCCTCCATGCGCGGGAGCACGAGCCCGAAGAGCAGCAGGGCGAAGATGGCTGTGGAATAGACTGAGATGGAGAGGAACTTGATGGTGAGCCGGGAATCAGCGAGCCTGCCGAAGACCGATGAAGCCATGCTCAAACCCTCCGATCCGCGTCCAGATGGGGCAACATGTTCATTTCCTTCAAACTGCATCGCTTTGCCGCGAAAGTAAAGGGCGGCCCACAGGGGGCCGCCCGGGAGTACGATGAAGCAGCGGACGATTAACCGAACAGCTTGCCCTTGCCCTCGATGAGGTCCGTGACAACGCCGGGATCGGCCAGGGTGGAGGTGTCGCCCAGTTGCCCGATCTCGCCCTCGGCGATCTTGCGCAGGATGCGGCGCATGATCTTGCCCGAGCGGGTCTTGGGCAGGCCCTGGGCGAACTGGATGACCTCGGGCGTGGCGATGGGCCCGATCTCGGCGCGCACGTGCTTCTTGAGCGCCGCCAGCAGCTCGTCAGTGGCCTCCACGCCCTCCTTGAGGGTGATGTAGGCGTAGATGGCCTGGCCCTTGATGTCGTGGGGCATGCCCACCACGGCGGCCTCGGCCACGTCGGGGTGCGCCACCAGGGCGGACTCGATTTCGGCGGTGCCCATGCGGTGGCCCGAGACGTTCACCACGTCGTCCACGCGGCCCATGATCCACACGTAGCCGTCGGAGTCCATGCGCGCGCCGTCGCCGGTCTCGTAGACGCCGGGGAAGGCGCTGAAGTACTGGTTCTTGAAGCGCACCGGGTCGCCCCAGACGCCGCGCAGCATGCCGGGCCAGGGCCTGGCCTGGATCAGGAAGCCGCCCTCGCCGCAGCAGACCTCCTTGCCGTCCTTGTCCACCACCTTGGGCAGGATGCCGGGCAGGGGCAGCGTGGCGGAGCCGGGCTTGAGCGGGGTGGCGTAGGGCAGCGGGGAGATCATCAGGCCGCCGGTCTCGGTCTGCCACCAGGTGTCCACGATGGGCAGCTTACCGCCGCCGATGTTGTCGTGGTACCAGATCCAGGCCTCGGGGTTGATGGGCTCGCCCACGGAGCCGAGGATGCGCAGCGACGAGAGGTCGTGCCCCTGGGTCCACCTCACGCCCTCGCGCATGAGCGCGCGGATGGCCGTGGGCGCGGTGTAGAAGATGTTCACCTTGAACTTCTCCACCGTGGCCCAGAAGCGGTCCGGCCCGGGCCAGGTGGGCACGCCCTCGAACATCACCGAGGATGCGCCCAGGGCCAGGGGGCCATAGACGATGTAGCTGTGCCCCGTGACCCAGCCGATGTCCGCCGTGCACCAGTGGACGTCCTCCTCCTGGATGTCGAACACCAGCTGGGTGGTGTGCGCGGCGTAGGTCAGGTAGCCGCCGGTGGTGTGGTACACGCCCTTGGGCTTGCCCGTGGAGCCGGAGGTGTAGAGGATGAAGAGCACGTCCTCGGAGTCCATGGACTCGTAGGGGCACGGGGCGTTCACGCCCGGGGCGCTCATGGCGTCGTGCCACCAGACGTCGCGGCCCTCCTCCATGTTGATGGGGGCCCCGGCGGAGTTGTGCACCACCACCTTGGTCACGGTGGGGCATTCCTTGAGGGCCTCGTCCACGTTGCCCTTGAGCGCGATGGCCTTGCCCGCGCGGCGCACGGCGTCGCCGCAGACCAGCACCTTGGCCTGGCAGTCGTTGATGCGGTCGCGCAGAGAGTGGGCGGAAAAGCCCGCGAACACGATGGAGTGCGGCGCGCCGATCTTGGCGCAGGCCAGCATGGCCACAGCCAGCTCCGGCACCATGCCCAGGTAGATGGCCACGCGGTCGCCCTTCTGAACGCCCAGGCCCTTGAGCACGTTGGCGAAGCGGTTCACCTCGTCGGCGAGCATCTGGTAGGTGAGCACGCGCACGTCATCCGGGCGGTCGCCCTGCCAGATGATGGCCGCCTTGTTGCGGCGCGGGCCGGCCAGGTGGCGCTCAAGGCAGTTGTAGGCCACGTTGAGCTTGCCGCCCTTGAACCACTCGAAGCGGGCGGCCTCGAAGTCGCAATCCATGACCTTGCCGAACGGTTCGTACCAGGTCAGCAACTCCTTGGCGCGGTCGCCCCAGTAGCCTTCGGGGTCGTCGATGGAGCGTTTGTATACTGCGCGGTATTCGTCGAGGCTCTTGATATGGGCCCTGCTCTGGTGGCCGCCCACGGGCGGATTGAAGACGCGGTTCTCGTGGAGCAGAGATTCGATGTTGTCGGTCATGAACGGGCTCCTTGCGTATGTATGATGGTCTGACGGTTAAACGAGTCCAAGAAAAATTACACCCGCCTTTCAGGCAAGCGGCCTGCATGCGGCGGTGAGCGGCGTCAGAACGCCGGTTGGGGAGCGGGCGATGCGCCGGGAGCGCCCAGCCTGAGCACGGTCTCCAGGGGAAGCGGCTCCCCCTGGCGGCTCACGCGCATGATGGAGAGAAAGCGCTGCAGCACCTGGGCCGTGAGGTAGGCGTCGCCCAGGGCGTCGTGCGCGCCGCGCGGCGGGATGCCCAGCGCCCGGGCCACGGAGTAGAGCGTGGCGTCCTTGAGGGGCAGGTCCTCCAGCAGCTGGGAGCCGCGCCCGCCCCTGATGGAGAGATACAGCCCCAGCACGTCCAGGCAGCGTTCCGGGGTCTTGGGCAGCTTGAGCCGCCTGGCCCAGGCCTTGAGGAAGGCCATGTCCAGGCCCACATGCCACCCGACCAGCACGGCGTCCCCGCAGAAGTCCAGGAAGCGCGGCAGGGCCTCGCCCAGGGGGGGCTGGTCCGCAAGCTGGGCCGGGGTAAGCAGGTGCACGCGCACGCTCTCAGCGCTGGGCCGGGCCCTCGACGGGCGCACCAGGGCCGAGAACGCGCCTCCGGCCTCGATGCGGCCGCCGCGCATGCGCACCGCCCCGATGGAGAGGATGTCGTCGCGCGAGGGGTCCAGCCCGCCGGTCTCCAGGTCGAAGACCACGAAGGCCGTCTCTTCCGCCATTCGCCCGGATTCCCGGTTGGACCAAGGCCACCAGCTCATAGCCTACCCTCCCGCCGCCGTGCGGCACATGCGCTCCAGGGCGCGGTCCAGGGGGCTTCGCCGCACGGGCTCCCCCACCCACTGCCAGGCCGTCAGGTACTCCAGCGCCTGGGCGAGGCCCGGCCGGGCCCAGCCCAGGGCCTCCAGGGCCTGGGCCCTCTCCACGCTGGAAATCCGGGACACGTTGGCCCGCAGCGACAGCCCCCGGGTCAGCTCCACCAGACGCTCCACAAGGGGCGCGCCCTCGTAGGACGGGCCAGGCACAGGGGAGTGGGACCCCGCCGCCAGGGAGAGCATCTGCGCGCGCAGGGCCTCGGCCATCCAGGCCTGGCCGTACACGGGCCGGAAATCGAGCCAGTCCTTGCTGGCGGGGCCATGCCGCATCCAGGTGGTCATCCTCTCGCGCCAGGCTTTCAGGGATCCGCGCCAGGCCTCGTTGGACGCCCCTGGGGTCCTCGGCCCCCCGGCCATCTGGGCGGACTCAAGGGCCTGGCCCAGCCACTGGCCAAGCTGCGCGGCCCATCGGGCCATCTCGGGCCCCTCCTCGTGGATCAGGGCGTGCCACATGGGGCACAGGGCCGGGCCTTCCCGCCGGGCGGCCCGCCCGAACACCATGAGGCAATAGCCGCCGGGGGGCGGCCCCAGGAAATCCTCTCCCAGCTGGCAGGCCCGGGAGACCAGGGCCTCGCGCACCCCGCCCACCATGCGGCCCAGGCTGGCGGCCCCGGCGCCCTCGCGCAGGAGCGTCAGGGCCAGTCTGTCCAGACCGGAGGCGGCCCGGGCCAGGTCATCCAGGTCAGAGGCCCCGGCGGCCAGGGAGGCCAGGGCCGGGGGGGAGCCCACCCGGCGCAGCATCAGCTCCTGCGCGGAGAGCACGCCAAGGGCCAGCCTGCCCTCCATGACCACCACGTGGCGGATGTGGTGGCGGGTCATGGCCATGAGCGCCTCGAAGCAGGTGGCCTCGCCGTCCAGGGAAACCACCGGGGAGGTCATCACCTCGCGCACCGGGGTGTGCGGCCCTAGGCCCTTGGCCACGGCCTTGGACCTGAAGTCCCTGTCGGTGACGACGCCGCAGGGGATGCCGCTCTCGTCCAGCACCACGGCCGCGTCGCTGCCCTGGTGCCCCATGGCTTTGGCCACGGCCTCGATGGGCAGGTACCCGGGCACACCCTCGCAGCGGCGCACCACCTCGGCCACATGCACCGAAGCAAGGGGCCGCCCCTCCACCCAGGCCGGGATGCCGCGCACCATGCCGGCCATGCCCAGCTCCAGCACGGCCTCACTCAGGCGCCCGGCCAGAAAATCCTCCAGCTCGGGCCTGCCCTGTACGGCGAGGCGCACGGCCTCGGGCGGCAGCAGGCAGCACACGCAGTCCTCAGAGGCCTCGGCCCTGCCGTCCGGGCCGAAAAGCTCGCCCTCGCCGAGCTGGTGCCCCTCGCAGAGCACAACCCCCTTCTTGACCGCGAGCATGTGCCCCGCCCCGGCCCCGCCCGGCCCCAGGATGAGCGTCCCGGCAGGATAGAAGTCCACGGCGGCCACGCGCGCCAGTTCCACGACCCGCGCCGGTTCCAGGAAGGAGAGAGGCGGGCACTCCCGCAGGAAATTGACGACGTCTTCGATGATCATGTGAGCAGGTGCAATGCGTAACGGTTGGACAGAATAGCCTGGAAGGCCGCCACTGCCTTGAAGCACTCCTTGAGCCGCGCGCGCTCCAACCGGGAAAGCAGCTCCGGGCGCACGTGGTTGCCGGGCTCGCGTCCCGTGGCCAGGGCCATTGCCTGGAAGCGCAATCTGAGCTCTTGCATGAAATCAAGGGCCTGGGTCAAGTCACCGACGGTCTCCTCGCCTATGACCCCGGCCTGGGCCGCGCGCCTCAGGCGGGAGGCGCTGTCCGTGCCCTGGGAATCCTTGGTTTGCGGCAGATCCAGGTCCAGCACGCGGGCGCCCTGGGTCAGGGGGAAGATACCGCCGCGCTTGATGTCCAGCCCGCCGTGCTCCGGCCCGCCCCGCTCCGTGAGCAGCGCCCCGAAGATGGAGAGCGGCGGCTCGAAGCGCACAGCCTCCCGGGCCATGTAGCGCAAGGCCCGGGAGTTGCCGGCCACGCTCTCGCGCAGGGCCGCGCGCAGGCCCGCGCTGAGCGCGCGCTCGCCCAGGATGTGCCGGGCGTCCGCCAATAGCGAAAGGGCCAGCACCGCGTCCGGCCCCAGGTCGCGGCCCAGAGCGTCCAGGTGCTGCCTCCAGGCGGGCAGGGACATGCGCCAGGCCGCGTGGTCCGCGGTGACGCCATGCTGGCAGGGCGGCAGCCCGGCCCGCTCCAGGATGTCCATGAGCCGCCGGGCGAAGCCCTCGGCCAGGGCCTCGTCCGAGCCCTCGCCCAGCACCAGGGCGTTGTCCTGGTCCGTGGAGAGGAACTGCTCCCGGCGGCCCTCGCTGCCCAGGGCCACCAGGGCGAAGGGTCCGGGGCGTCCGCCGCCCTCCAGGGCCAGTTCGGCCGCGCGCGTGAAGAGCTGGTCGCGCACGGCGGCGGCCAGGGCCCCGGCCCGGGCCACGCCCGCGCCCTGGGTCAGCCAGCGCGGCAGCAGCTCGCCCAGTGCCTGCGCCGCACGGGCAAGCTCCTCCGGCCCGTCCGCGCGGGCGATGGCCGCGCTGAGCGCCACGGGGCTCTCCAGGCGTGCGGCCATGAGGTCGCGCTCCTCCAGCAGGGCCACGACGTCGCCGCCCGCGTCCGTGACGCCCAGGCGGCGGATGTTGTGGCGGATCATGAGCAGGAAGGCCTCGGAAACAAGCTCGTCGATGCCCACGCTCACGAGCCCTTCGGTCATGAGCGCCCCGGCCGAGGCCTCGGGGGGCACCCCGTCGGCCACGGCCCAGACGATGTCGCGCTCGGTGAGGATTCCCTGCACGGCCTGGGGCGTGCCTACCAGGCAGGCGCTCAGGCGGGCGGCGCGCATTTCGCGCGCCGCCTCCCCGAGCGTCGTCCCCGGCTGGGCGAAGACCGGAGCCTTGAGCGCAAGGCTGCCGACCTTCAGGCCCAGGAAACCCTCTTCGCCGTCTGTCATTCCACGCCCACTCCCAGGTAGTTGCGCACCTTCTGCTCTTCATAGAGGCGGGAGGCGTCCGGTTCGGGGGCCAGCAGGGAGCCCAGCCAGCCAGCCGTGAAGGCCAGGGGCATGGAGATGAGCGCCGGGTTCTTCCAGGGGAAGATGGCCTGCTGGAAGTGGAAGATGTCCACCCAGACCGTGGGCGAGATCACGATCAGGACCACTGCCGTCACGGAGCCCACCACGATGCTGGCCGTGGCGCCGGTGGTGGACATGCCCCGCCAGAGGATGGAGAGCAAGAGCGCCGGGAAGTTGCCGCTGGCCGCGATGGCGAAGGCCAGGCCCACCATGAAGGCCACGTTCTGGCCCTTGAAGGCGATGCCCAGGAGCATGGCCACGATGCCCAGCACCACGGTGGCCCGCTTGGCCATGCGCACTTCCTGCTCCTCGGTGGTTTTGCCGCTCTTGAACACGTTCACGTAGAGGTCGTGTGAGAAGGTGGCCGCCCCGGCCAGGGTCAGGCCCGCCACCACGGCCAGGATGGTGGCGAAGGCCACCGCCGCGATGAAGCCCAGGAACATGGTGCCGCCCGTGGTCTCGGCCAGGAGCAGCGCGGCCATGTTGCCGCCCTTGTCGAACTTGGCGATCACGTCCTGGCCCACCAGCACCATGGCCCCGAAGCCGATGATGAAGGTCAGGATGTAGAAGTAGGAGATGAAGCCCGTGGCGTAGAACACGCTTTTGCGGGCCTGCTCGGCGTCTGGCACGGTGTAGAAGCGCATCAGGATGTGCGGCAGGCCGGCGGTGCCGAACATGAGCGCCACGCCCAGGGACACGGCGTCCCAGGGGTTGGACACCAGGCCGCCCGGCTCCAGCACCTTCTGCCCGTAGCGGCGCGAGGCCTCGGCCAGCAGTTCGGAGGGGTCGAACCCGAACTTGGAGAGCACCAGGAAGACCATCACGGAGGCCCCGCCCAGGAGCAGCACGGCCTTGATGATCTGCACCCAGGTGGTGGCCAGCATGCCGCCGAAGAGCACGTACATGATCATCACCACGCCCACGATGACGATGGCCCACTCGTAGGGCAGGCCGAACATCAGGTTCACCAGCGACCCGGAGCCCACCATCTGGGCGATGAGGTAGAAGGCCACCGTCATGAGCGAGCCGCAGGAGGCCGCCACGCGGATGGGTTTCTGGCGCAGGCGGTAGGCCACCACGTCGGCGAAGGTGTACTTGCCCAGGTTGCGCAGGGGCTCCGCGATGAGGAACATGATCAGGGGCCAGCCCACCAGGAAGCCGATGGAGTAGATCAGGCCGTCATATCCCTTGAGGGCCACCAGGCCCGCGATGCCCAGGAAGGACGCGGCGGACATGTAGTCCCCCGCCAGGGCCAGCCCGTTCTGGAAGCCCGTGACCGAACGGCCTGCCGCGTAGAAGTCCGAGGCGGTCTTGGATTTCTTGGCCGCGAAATAGGTGATGACCAGGGTGGCGGCCACAAACAGGAAGAAGAAGATGATCGAGATCGTGTTGGGCTGACCGATGGTGAAGGTTGTCGTGTTCATGGGCTACCTCTTCATGCTCTCGATGCAGTCTTTCACGGAGCGGTCATACACGGTGTTTGCCCAACGCACGTACAGGCCGGTGAGGACGCAAGCGGACACTATCACACCTAAGCCCACAGGTATACCCAGCGGGATGTAGGCTCCGACCTTCTGGGCCAGCACATGGCGGCCGAAGGCCAGGAGCAGGATGAAGCCGAAATAGATGGTGAGCATGAGCGCCGTGAGCGACAGCGAGATGGACCATTTCTTGCGCACGAGTTCCTTGAACTGTGTCTGGTCGGGGGATGCGTGATGCATGGTTTTCCTCCTGGATGCGGTGTGGCGGCGGCTCAGCGCGCTTCCAAGCCGGGCGCGATTTGTATGTATACCCGGGCGCAAGAAAAAAAAGGGGTGTTTCGGCGAGCGGTTGGAGCCTTGGCAATGGGCGGTGGACGGTTATTGGGGCAGCCGTTCACCGGAATGGAGAAGCCGTTTGGCCTGGCGAACGGCTTTCGGCGGGGTGTGGGCGGGCGGGCGGTTGGCGCGCTTGCGCCGGGGCGTGCCGGGCGCGGCCCTGGCTGCAGGCAAGACAGGTATTTCTTGAGGGACGCCGGACTTCAATCCCTGCCGACGCCTGCGGGCGGGACCCGGGCCGGAGGAGGCGCGGGCTTGGGGGAAGGGGTATAGACCGTCGTTACCGACGGGGATCGCTGGGCCGAGCGCTCCGAGACCAGGCGCTCCGGGGCCGAACGCTCCGAGGCCGGGCCGGTAAATTTGTGGCACCATATGGGTATGGCAAACATCAGCCACAGAATGGTCAGCCATTCGCTTATGAGCCTCAGCTTGTAGCTGAACGGGTCCTTGCGGCGCTCGAGGCGCCTCTGAGCCAGAATCCAGCGGATGAAGCCCCTCATGGTTCGCTCCCCGCGCGCGGGCAGTTACAGAAACAGTGCATAGATCGCCCACTCGATCACGTTCATCAGGATGCTGAGCAGCAGCTCGAAAATGCCCTCCGCCCACCACGTTTCCCACCATCTCTTCCTGCGCATGGCGACTCCTGTTGGGCGAGAGTATTATATCGCCATGTACGCACAAATGAATAGCGCTTCATGAATTGAAATTCACGGGAGGCGGCACAGGCAATGCCGGCACGAATTTCAGTCAGACGGAACAGGAAGGGCAGCATTGTTTGGCTGCCGCTGGCGGGATGGAGCGAGTTCGCGCCTCGGGCCGGACACGGCAGTGCCTCGGTTTTCTGGTTGCCTGCGCACCCCTTCCCGGCGTGACCCGTGGTCCGGCTGGCATCACCTTGCAGCCCGGTTGGGTCAATCCTTTCCGACACCTGCGGGCGGGGCCAGGGGGGGAGCTGGCTTCGGGGCTGGGGCAGCCGAGGGGGCCGAACTGTAAGCAGGACGGGGCGCGGGCTGAACGCTGCCGGGCTTGGAACACGTGGAGAGAAGCCAAGACAAGAAGAAAAAGAGGTTCAGCAGCAACAAAGCAATCCCCATATTCCAGCCCAGTGCATCCTCCCTGCGTTGTTCCCTGTTGATTGCAACGACCCGGCGGACAGCTGACCAGATGGACGTGGCTATGGCCCGGATAACCTTCATTATCAGTCACATATATGCCATGCTATACCATGTTTGCTAATTGATCAAGCATGGACCGGTCCGCATTGCCGGGCGGCGAAAAACGCCGCCCGGCACGAGGGTCATTTTGCATAGTCGTGGTTATTGATCCACCACTTGTCAAACTCCTCTGGATCTGGCCGGACCCAGATCTTTTTCCCTATCGCGTGTTCCATAAAGTCCTCAGCGCTCCCCGTGGTTGGGAACGGGGCCAGCATGGGGAGTGCTGGGGCGGGATGTTCAATGAAACGCCGGACTTTCCCCTACCCGCCCTGCAACAGCAAAATGCGTAGCGCTGGCCAGGCCCGCATCGTGTGCGTGAGCACACGGCTCGGCAGCGATCTGTTCGTAGTGGAACCGTTGCCGAGCTGACCATCGGAATTGTTGCCCCAGGCCCAGGCCGCGCCCTTGGCGTCCAGAGCCAGTGAATGGTAGCCGCCGGGGGCGACCGCCGCCCAGGTCCGTTCCGCCCCCACCCGGACGGGGGAGGACCGATCCGTCGCGGAGCCGTCGCCGAGCTGGCCGAAGGCGTTGTATCCCCAGGCCCAGAGGCTGCCGTCCGTCTTGACCGCCAGGCTGTGGTAGCTGCCGGAGGCCACCGTGGAACAGTTGTACATGCCGATCATCTCCGGCGAGGTCTGTTGGGTCGTCCCGCCGTCGCCGAGCTGGCCGTGCGCATTGGCCCCGAAAGCATACAGCGAGCCGCCGTACTTCATCGCCAGGCTGTGGATGTAGCCCGCGGCGACCGCGCCCCAGTTGGTGTCCAGGCCATAGCGCACCGGCCTGAACCTGGTCGTGGTGGAACCGTCCCCGACCTGGCCCCAGTCGTTGCGCCCCCATGCCCAGAGGCTGCCGTCGCCTCCGATGGCCAGCGCGTGGTCGCCCCCGGCCGCGACCTGGGCCCAGTCCTGAACAGGGTTCACGAGTATGGGCGACAGCCTGTTCTCGCTGCTTCCATCCCCCAGCTGGCCCAGGTTGTTGTGGCCCCAGGCCCGGAGCGTTCCGTCGCTCTTTATGGCCAGAGAATGGCGGTACCCCGCGCTGACCATGGCCCAGTCGGCATCCTGGCCGACCTGCACGGGGCTGCTCCTGGAGGTGGTGCTGCCGTCGCCGAGCTGGCCGAAGGCGTTATACCCGAATGCCCACAAAGTGCCGTCGGTCTTAAGCGCCAGGGTGTGGTCGAAATGGGTCGCGACGGCGGCCCAGTCCGTGCCCGTGCCGACCCGCTTGGGGAGCAGCCGGTGCGTGGTGCCGCCGTCGCCGAGCTGGCCGTAATTGTTCCAGCCCCAGGTCCAGAGCGTTCCGTCGGGGTAGACGATGGCCGAGTGGCCGGACCCCGCCGCCATGTGGGTCGCCCCCACGTACCAAACGGCTGGGGTGGCCCAGGAGGTGCTTTGCCAATCGCCCGCGCCGTTTTTCCCGACCGCGCGCAGGATATGGCGGCCCTTGGCCAGCCCGCTCAGTGTGATCGGTGTTCCGACGGGTATTTCCCCGCTCCAGGCTCCGTCGTCGAGCTGATACCTGTAGGCCGTCACCCCAGCTCCGCCCACTTCAAGAGTGGCGGAACTCCGCATGCCCGGACGGGCGCCGGAGACGACCGCCGTGACCCGCGCGAGCTTGGGCGTTATCTGCAGGGACGTCGTCCCGTTTCCCAAGGCGGAGAACTCCCCACGACCCCAGGACCAGAACGACCCGCCCGTCTTGAGGGCGAGCGTCTGGTCCAAGCCTCCGGCCACGGCGGCCCAGTGGTTGTCCGTGCCTATCCGGAACGGGGAGGTGCGGTTTGTTGTGCCGCCGTCGCCGAGCTGGGAGAATTCATCGTTGCCCCAGGCCCAGAGGCTCCCGTCGTTTTTGATGGCCAGGGTGTGGCTCATGCCGGCCGAAATCGCCATCCAGTCCGTGTCCGCGCCGATCCGGACAGGGGTTTTCCGGACTGTCGTAGTTCCGTCGCCGAGCTGACCCTTGTCGTTGTAGCCCCAGGCCCAGAGGCTGCCGTCGCTCTTCAGCGCCACGGTATGCCAATACCCGGCGCTGACGACGGCCCAATCCGTATCGGTGCCGATCTGCACGGGAGAAGGATTGGCGAAGGTGGGACCATTTCCCAATTGCCCCATGGAATTGTCGCCAAAACCCCAAAGCGTGCCGTCGCTCTTGATGATCATGGAATGCAGGACGCCCGCCGTCGCCCACACCGCCTTGTAGCCTTCGTGGATTTGCACGGGCTGGTGAACGTCATCCGTGTTGCCGTTGCCGAGCTGGCCGTCGGAGTTCCCGCCCCAGGTCCAAAGGGTGCCGTTCTTCCTTATGCCCAATACGTGTGAGCTGCCCAAGAAAACCTGGGCCCAGTCGGAATCGAGGCCAACCTGCCCGGGCTGGTGCCTTCCCGTGGGGAAGTCGCCGCCGAGCTGGCCGTGGTCGTTGTTCCCCCAGGCCCAAAGGGAGCCTTCCTTCTTGATTGCCATGGTGAAGACGGACTTGGCGGCCACCTGGTCCCAGAACTTTTCCTCCCCGATCTGCACCGGGGATGGCCTGGTGTCGGTGGATCCATCGCCCACCTGGCCATAGAAGTTTGCCCCCCAGGCCCACAACGTGCCGTCCGGGGCGACTCGCGCGCCGTGAACCATTCCGGAGGATATTTTTTCTGCCTGGCAGGGATTGCACAAGAAAAGAAAGGCTGCTGCGACAAAGAGATGGAGAGAAAAATTTCTCATTTTCGGCCTCCAGGTACGGAAATGCGATTGCCGGGATCGCCACGCACCCGTCACAACCTCTATAAATAGCGAATCGTACACCGCCTTTGCCTTACATCGAATGATATATGCGCCGCCTGAGCCACACTTTTGTTCGTCAGAAACCGGTTTGGGCTGGCGACACGCAATCCCCACACCACGCCAGCACGGTTTTGTATCTGTATCCTTCCATGCAGGAATATTGAAAACAAGCAAGAACAAATTTCATATAATTGCTACGCATAATCAGCACGTTGCGATCAGCGCTATACGTCTGGCGTATAATTTCCTGATTTATCTCGAAATACACAGGAGCGGGCTGAGAACTGCACCGACACCTGGGCGCGGTGGCCCATGGAACCAGCCAGGACGGGAAAACGAGCCCGGGCAGATCGCCTTGCGCTCCCGCCGGTCACGTCCGGGGATGAGCGTCGGCATCATACGTCCAAGTCGGTGTCCAGGAAAACCCAAGGGCAATCCAATATTGTCTCCTGAGGCTGACAAATGATTCCAAGCTAGACTTATCTGTAGGCATCTCCTTGATTTGTCCCTAAAATCAGTGTCCGCTGCAGCTCATCAAGTTCCGAAAACGAAAAGGCATGGCCGTTTCCGACCATGCCTCTCGCACAACCCCAAAGTTTCGTCCCTCAAATCAACCGCAGCCCTCGCCGCCGCCGGTGCAGCCGCTGCCCATCTTGCAGCCTCCGCCGCCCTTGGCGCGCAGGCGCTCGATGTCGCCGGTCTTGTACACTGCGTCCAGGCCCTGGGTGATGAACCCGGACATGGCCACCACCTTCACGCCCTCCTCCTCCAGGATGGCCTGGGGGGTGTCGCCCACGCCGGAGACCAGCGCGGCCCTGCAGTCCGAGAGGCTCTTGGCCAGTTCGTACCAGCGCTTGGGGCCGGTGCCCGCGGCCGGGGCCGGGCGCGTCTCCACCAGCTTGTAGCCGCCCGCGCCGTCCTCGCCCCAGATTTGGAAGCCGCCTGCCTCGCCCAGGTGCATGTTCACCAGCATCCCTTCCATGCTGGCCACGGCCACATGGGGTCGGGAGGCGTCCAGCCCGGCGGACTTGTCGGCCGCGCAGGCCGAGAGCAGCCCGGAGAACTGGCGGGAGCAGTCCTTCTCCAGCAGGCCCACGGCGTCGGCGCGGCAGCGCTGGCAGTGGCGCATCTGGGGCAGGTAGCCCTCGGCCATGGCCCGGATGGCTTCCACGTCGTCCTTGTTGGGTTCGATGATGTGCTCGAATTTGGTGTCCTTGTTGGGGATGATGGCCATGCAGTTGAGCAGGTTCACGCCCATGGACTTCATCTTGGCCGCGATGGCCTCGATGTGGTGGTCGTTGACGCCGGGGATGATGATCGTGTTGATCTTGACGATCAGGTCCTTCTCCTTGAGGCGGCGGATGGACTCCTCCTGGCGCTCCAGCAGGATGCGCGCGGCTTCGCGGCCCCGGTAGAGCACCTTGCCCACCCGCGCCCAGGAGTAGATCTTCTCGGCCACGTCCAGGTCGATGGCGTTCACGGTCACCGTGACGTGGGAGACGCCGATCTCGGCCAGCTCGTCCACGTGCTCGGCCAGCTCCAGCCCGTTGGAGGACAGGCACAGGATCATGTCCGGCCACTTGTCCTTGATGCGGCGCATGGTCTCAAGCGTCTGCTTGGCGTTGGCCATGGGGTCGCCTGGGCCGGCGATGCCCACCACGGTGATGCGCGGCTCGGCCTCAAGCACCTTCTCCATGTACAGGATGGCCTGGGCCGGGGTGAGCACCGAGGAGGTGACGCCCGGGCGCGACTCGTTCACGCAGTCGTACTTGCGGTTGCAGTAGTTGCACTGGATGTTGCACTTGGGCGCCACCGGCAGGTGGATGCGCGCGCAGGAGCCCTTGGCGTCCTTGTTGAAACAGGGGTGCTTGGAGAGGTCCATGGCCATGGGGGTGCTCCTTAAATGTATCCGTACCCGATGTCGGAGTCGGTCTGTTTCTTTTCGATCATGGCGTTGACCACCCGGTCGAACAGCTCCTGGGCCCCCAGGTAGCAGAGGTGGTGCAGCCTGTGGCCGCCGAAACGGTCGTGGATGGGGAAGCCCACCCGGATCAGGGGAACATTCATCTCGCGGGCCAGGCGGTAGCCCTTGGAGTGGCCTATGAAGAAGTCCGGGGCCAGCTCGCGGGCGCGGTCCGCGATGTCGTAGAAGTCCACGCCCTCGCGCACTTCGGGCATCTCGGGCAGCAGGCCCTCGCAGGCGGCCTCCACGGCGGCCTTGAGCCTGCCCGAGCGCCCGCCCCCGGCCACCAGCACCGGGATCACGCCGATCTCGGCCATGAAGGAGGTCAGGCCCACGATGAGGTCCTCCTCGCCGTAGATCACGCAGCGCTTCTGGGAGATGTACTTGTGGCCGTCCACGAAGGCGTCCAGCAGGCGGCCGCGCTCCAGGGCGTGGCGGCGGGGCGTGGGCGCGCAGGCGACGGCCTCCAGGGCCTTGAAGAACTCGTCCGAGGCGCGCAGCCCGATGGGCAGGCCCATGCGGTGCGCGGGCACGCCGAAACGCGCGGCCAGCAGGCCTGCGGCGGTGCCGGCCTCGCCCACGGGCGGCAGGGTGGCGCCGAACTCGAAGCTGGCCTTGGCCCCGCCCAGGGCGCGGATGGAGGCCACGGGGGTGCCGCCGGAGGGCAGCTTCTCGTAGTCGTCCAGGGCCGGGCCATCGAGGGTCTCGGAGTAGTCCGGCAGGATGGTGGCGTCGATCCCGAAGGAGGCGAACACGTCCTTCAGGTGCCTGATGTCCGCGCAGGAGACGAAGCCCGGAAAGCAGCCCACGGAATCGTTGGGCTCGCCGGCCTGGGCCAGCTGCTCCACCACGGCCTTGACTGCGGCGGTGAAGCCCTCCATGTGCGAGCCGGAGTAGCTGGGGGTGGACACGTTGACCACCGGGGCCAGCTCGAGGTCTGCGAATTCGCGGCGGAACTCGCCCAGGATGCCGGGCACGTCGTCGCCGATGGTCTCGGTGAGGCAGGTGGTGGCCACGCCGATCAAGCCCGCGCCGTACTTGTCCATGACGGTGAGCAGGCCCTTCTTCAGGTTGGCCCCTCCGCCGTAGATGGCCTGCTTCTCGCCCAGGGAGCTGGAGGCGATGTCCATGGGCTCGCGGAAGTGGCTGATGATGTAGCGGCGCATGTAGGTGGCGCAGCCCTGGGAGCCGTGCAGGAAGGGCACGCCGCCCTCGATGCCCTTGAACACCAGGGTGGCGCCCAGGGGCTTGCACAGCTTGCAGGCGTTGGTGGTGGAGACGAAGTTCTCCGCCGGGGCCTTGGCCTTCGCGATCTTTTCGGGCTTCACCGGGGCAGCCGCGGTGGTTTCAGGCGCGCTCACAGGGTGCACTCCTTCGGCAGGTCGGCCTCTTCAACGGCCAGGATCTTGCCTGTCCTGCGGGGTACGAACTTCCACACCGGGCTCATCACGGTGCGGTGGACCTCCAGGGCGAAATTGTACATGCCCACGAACCCTTCCAGGGCTTCCTTGCGCTCGTGGTTGTGGTCGCAGAAGCCCACGCCCAGCTTGTAGGCGATGGGGCGCTCCTTCACGCCGCCCACGAAGATGTCCACGTCCTTCTCCTTGAGGAAGGCGGAGAGCTCCAGGGGGTTGGCGTCGTCCACGATGATGGTGCCGGGGTCGCAGATGGAGGCCAGCTCCTCGTAGTCCTCCTCGGTGCCTGTCTGGGAGCCCGCGATCACCACGGACATGCCCAGGTGGCGGAAGGCCTTGATCAGGGAGAAGGCCTTGAAGGCGCCGCCCACGTAGATGGCGGCCTTCTTGCCCTCCAGATCCTTCCTGAACGCCTGGAGCTTGGGGTAGAGCACGGCCAGCTCGTCCTTCACCAGCTCCTGGGTGCGCACCAGGATGCCGGGGTCCTTGTCCTTGAAGAAGCGGGCCACGGAGTACAGGGCCTCGGCCATGTCCTCGATGCCGAAGTAGGAGACCTTGACGAAGGGAGTGCCGTATTTTTCCTTCATCATCTTGGCCAGGTCCATGGTGGAGCCGGAGCACTGCACCACGTTGAGCGCCGCGCCGTGGGCCCGGGCGATGTCGCCCACGCGGCCGTCGCCGGTGATGTTGGCCACCACCGTGATGCCCATGCGCTCGAAATATTCGCGGATGATCCAGATCTCGCCCGCCAGGTTGAAATCGCCCAGGATGTTCAGGGACAGCGGCCCGATGTCCGAGGTGTCGCCGGTGCCCATCAGGGTGAACATGGCCTTGCAGGCGGCCAGGTAGCCCTCGCGCTTGTTGCCCTTGAACCCCTCGGACTGCACCGGGATCACGGGGATGCCCTTCTCGGCCGAGACCTTCTTGCACACGGCCTGGAGGTCGTCCCCGATGATGCCCACGATGCAGGTGGAGTAGACGAAGGCGGCCTTGGGCTGGTGGCGGTCGATCAGCTCCACCAGGGCGGCGTACAGCTTCTTCTCGCCGCCGAAGATCACGTCGGTCTCCTGCAGGTCCGTGGAGAAGGAGAGGCGGTGCAGCTCCGGCCCGGAGGAGAGCGCGCCGCGGATGTCCCAGGTGTAGGCGGCGCAGCCGATGGGTCCATGCACCAGGTGCAGGGCGTCCGCGATGGGGTACAGCACCACGCGCGAGCCGCAGAACACGCAGGCCCGCTGGCTCACGGCCCCGGCCAGGGAGTCGCGGTTGCAGGCCAGCTTGAACGGACCTTCACCCTTGCGGTGGATCTGGTCCTTGCGTTCTTCGAAAATCAGGTCGGACACGGTGTGCCTCGTTGGTTGAGCTGCTTAGGAAGCCAGCGTTCTCAGACAGAGGACATAGTACAGAGCCTGGATGGCCAAACTGCCGGTCAAGGCTCCTGCCATTTCGAGAGTGCCGCGGATGCTGGTTGCGCTCATGGTCCTGCTCCCTGTCTGTTGGTGGCTGGTTGTTTCGTAGCAGGGTTATCAAGTCCCGTGCCAATAGAAAAATCACGTGATTACAGACTGTTGATGTTGCGCGCCTTGATGGCGCGACACAAAAACGCACACTATTGTACAAATTTGTAAGACAAGTGTGTCCCATGGAGGAAACAGGAACGCCCCCGGCCGCCTGAAACGGCCGGGGGCGCGAGGAGGAGCGAAAGCGGAGGGAGCTAGCGGGCCAGGGTCTCCAGGCAATAGACGTACATGCCCGCCTGGATGGACAGGCTGCACAGCAGGGCCAGGGTCATGGGTTTGAACAGGTCCAACACGGTGTATCCTCCGGCTGCGGCGGCCAGCGGCCGCCGGAAAAGGTGCTCGAAAGGCGATGCGGCTCAGCGGCCGCTCGACAAGCTGGAGGAAGACTAGGCCGCAAATGTTACGGTGCGGCAGCAGGCAAGTGGAATTTCAGGCAATGCCGGCGGGAGGGCCTAGGGTCTCGGGGCGGCCGGGGGCAAGGCATCGGCCCCTTGCACGGTCACGGGCACGGTCGGGCCGAATCTGGAAGGGATCGGGCCAAGGCAGAGTCCCGCGTTATGTCCTTACAATCATTGCGCTGAAGACAACATGGCGTGACGAATTTTTTGCGAGAACATCCCCATTTTTCCGGCCCATGCTTCCGGGCAGACGATGCCCTGCTCAGGCCAGGGCCAGGCGCGCCCGGCCGCCGTCCTTGGCGGCGCCCAGCGCGGCCTGCGCCGCGCGCACCAGGGCCAGGGGGGCGTCGCCGCGCCCGGGCGTCATGGTGGCCAGGCCAACGCTCACGCTGACGAACCCGCCGTGGACGGACTCCAGGTGGGGAATCTCCATGCCCGCCACCTCGTCCAGGATGCGCTGGCCCACCACGGCCGCGCCCTCCCCGTCGGTGCCGGGCAGCAGCGCCGCGAAGGTGTCACCCTCCAGGCGTGCCACCACGTCCACCTCGCGGTAGAGGCAGCGCATGAGGGCGCGGGCCACGGCCCGCAGGCACTCGTCCCCGGCCAGCGAGCCGTAGAGCGCATTGTAGGACTGGAGGCTGTCCACGTTCACCAACAGCAGGGAGAGGGAGGTTGCTTCGCGCTGCGCCTGGGCCCAGTCGCGGGAGAGCAGCCGCTCGAAGCTGGGGCGGTTCATGGCCCCGGTGAGGCCGTCCACCTGGGTGAGCTGCGTGACCTGCTCCAGGGCGTCGTCAAGATCCTGCTGGACGGAGCGGGCCAGGTCGGCCACGCGCTGGGCGCGCTGGGCCAGGGCCTCGTACTCTTCCAGAAGCTCCGCCAGGGGGGCCGCCAGCGGGTTGGACTCGCAGCCCGCAAGGGCGGCCTGCTCCGCCTCGGAAAGCGCCCGCCTGATCCTGACGGCGACGCTTCTTTCCTTTTCCAACAAGTCCGGGGCGGTGTCCATGGGAGCTCCTGTGGCGTGGGGGTGGCCCCCCACCATAGCGGGAGGCGGAGCGGGCGTCCAGCGGCCAGGCTCACCAGCTCCAAGGAGCGGCCCCACCCTGGCCGGCCGCGTACAGTCACTTTTCCCGACCCTTGAGATGGAACCCATCACGCACCGCAAAACCTGCAACACCTCGGGATTACGCGTTCTCATCAAGTGGTGTTCATAGAAATTTCATCTTGTGGTCATAAATTGATTTTGATAATCACCACCAAAATCAATCAGGACACGCCGATGAAGCTCCCACCTGCCCACGCAGGCTGCCCGCCCCGCCGCAAGAACCGTTACGCCCTGAACGCCAAGGTCGATGAACTGCAACTGCTCGCCCTGGCCGACGCCATGGCCGGAGGGGCGACGGCCAGCGACGCGGCCCGCTCCCTGGATCTCAACCGCAACACGGTCAACCGGTACTACCAGCTCTTCAGGCAGGCGCTGGCCCAGGATGTCCCCGCCGCCCACAGGACGGTGCCCTCTGATGCGCCAATCATCGGTTTGTTCCTCACATCCACGGCGACCCACCTCCGCATCGTGCCCGACGAACTGCGCGACACGGCCCTGCGGGCTCTTCGCGGAGGCCTGGACGCAGGTTCGGCCTGCCTGGCCCCCGGCTGGCCGGACTACGACGCGCTGGGCCAGCCCTCCACGGGACTCTTCCAGATTCTGCCCTGCTGCCTGGTGAGCGCGGCGGGGCAGCAACGCCTCAAAGCGTCCTGGAGCAACATACGCGCACGGCTCTGCCAATTCCGCGGCATCCCCCGCCGCAATTACTGGCAGCACCTCCACGTCTGCGAACTGTTCGACGCTCTCGGACAGGACAAGCTGCGGCACCGCCTGCTCCAGGCCCTGGAGACCTGCGACTGAGGGAGTCACTTAAGCTTTATCTTCCCTTCGCTTGACGATTCCACAACCGCCACGCATCCGCTGAACCATTGCCCTGGGCCACCATGCGCACGGTGAAGCAGGGCATGGCCGCCAGCCTGGGCCTGGCGCTGGCCTCCCTGGCCTTGCGCAACGAGCGCGCTCGCCTGGGCAGAGGGCGCGTTCGCCGCGCTGCTGGCCAGGCACCTCTATGTGTACCGCAAACGGCTGCTCAAATAGTCAAACAGAGAAGCGCCCCCCGCCGGGGGCGGCGGGGGGGGGCGTGCCGGGGGCGGCCGACCGGC
>NZ_JAKZKW010000022.1:0-43591 GCF_022808695.1 Fundidesulfovibrio soli | reverse complement strand
TCAACTCAAACCCCCCCGCGGGCCGCCCCGCTGGGGGGGGGCCCCCTTCTCCCTGAGGCTGAGGCAGGCAGGAGGCCCATCACGCCGGCCTGGCACCCGGCATGAAGTCGTGCGCCCGACCGGGGAGCGCGCTCTCTTCGCTCTCCGGCCGGGGCGTAAAGTCTAGATCAGGTAGTCTTCGCAGGGCTCGCCGTTCTCCAGCGCGTCCAGGATCTCGTCCACCTTCTCCTCGGAGTCGATGCCGCCGTACCACCACTGCTCGGGGTAGACGATCATCACGGGGCCCTGCTCGCACTGCTTGAGGCAGCCGGAGCCGGTGATCAGGATGTCCAGGCCGCGGTCCAGGATTTCGGTCTCCATGTACTGCAGCATGCCGCCGCCGGCCTTGAAGCAGACGCCCTTGGGCTCGCCCTTGGCGCGGAAGCTGTTGCAGACCAGGATATGGTGTTTGGGCTTGTTGACCATGTCCGTACTCCTCTTTGAGTTACCGCCCGGCCCCCGCGCCCCCCTTTCGGGGCCGCGCGCGGGCCGGGCGGTATGGTAAGGACGGGGGCGCGCACCCCCGATGCGTCGTCTAGTAGACCAGCTCGAACTCCGTCTCGGAGGCGTCGCGGTCGCGGCGCGTGAGCAGGGCGTCGAGGATCTTCTCCATCAGCCGCAGGGCGCCCTTGTAGCCCACGGTGGGGAACATGGAGTGGCCGAAGCGGTCGACGATGGGGAACCCGTGGCGGATCAGGGGGATGTCCTCGTCGCGGGCGATGTACTTCATGTAGGAGTTGCCGATCAGCAGGTCCACGGGCTCCTGCTTGATCCACTGGTGCAGCAGGAACATGTCGCCGGGGCACTTGAACTTGACTTCGGCGGGCACGTCCTTGGTGATCTCGCGGATGGCCTTCTCCAGCTTGTTGCCGGGGGTGCCGGAGACGATGTAGGCCGGGACCATGTCCAGCTCCACCAGGAACTTGGTCAGGCCGATGATCTGGTCGGGGTCGCCGGCCAGGGCAACGCGCTTGCCGTAGAAGTACTGGCTGTAGTCGGAGAGGACGTCCACCACCTGGCCGCGCTCGAAGTCGATGGAGGCGGGCACGGGCTTGCCGCTCATCTTGGAGAGGGCCATGATGTAGGCGTCGGTGTCCTCGATGCCGAAGGGCAGGCCCATGATCTCGCAGGGGACCTTGAACTCGGCGTCCAGGTACTTGGCCGGGGCGGCGGTGGCCCACTGGCCCAGCGCGATGGTGCCCACGGCGTCGCCGGAGGACATGATCTCCTCGACGGTGGCGCCGCCCTTGGGGAACATCTCGTACTTGCCGGTCAGGGGGGCGTCCATCACGCCCGAGGTGTCCGGGAACATGGTCACGTCCGCGCCCATGAGCTTGGCCAGGCGCTTGATCTCGGCCATGTCCGAGGGCTCGCAGAAGCCGGGGATCACGTTGACCTTGCCGTTCTTGGCGCCGGAGGACTTGGCCAGGTTCTTGACCATGCCCTGCACCATGTTGGAGTAGCCCGTGACGTGCGAACCCACGTAGGAGGGGGTGTTGCAGTAGATCACGTGCTTGCCCGCGGGCACCTTGCCCTCGGAGCGGGCCTTCTCCACGATCTGGGTCATGTCGTCGCCGATGGTCTCGGAGAGGCAGGTGGTGTGCACCGCCACGACCTCGGGCTCGTACACGGAGAAGATGTTCTGGATGGCGGTGAGCAGGTTGGCCTGCCCGCCGAACACCGAGGAGCCTTCCGTGAAGGAGCTGGTGGCCGCGGTGACTGGCTCCTTGTAGTGCCTGGTCAGCGCGGAGCGGTGGTAGGCGCAGCATCCCTGGGAGCCGTGGGAGTGCGGCATGCACCCGTGGATGCCCAGGGCGGCGTACATGGCGCCGACGGGCTGGCAGGTCTTGGCCGGGTTGATGGTCAGGGCCGTGCGGTCGACCGTGATTTCGGCCGGTGTGTGTCTGAGCATAGCCATGGTAGTTCCTCCTAGCCGGCCACGTAGCAGGCGGTGAGTTCGGGGCCGTCCGCGGCCCAGGGAGCCTTGACCTTGCTCCAGACCTTGGTGTTCACCATCCTGTCGATGTCTTTGTAGTAGTTCACAGCGCCCCGGAACCCGGCGTACGGACCGCCGTAGTCGTAGGAGTGCAGCTGCTTCAGGGGCACGCCCATCTTCTGCACGGAGTACTTCTCCTTGATGCCGGCGCAGAAGATGTCGGGCTTGTACATTTCGATCAGCTTGTCGGCCTCGTACTGGTTGAGGTCGTCGATGATCATGGTCTTGGGCGCCATGTCGGGGACCAGGCCTTCGTACTCCTTGTACTTCCAGCCGGCGGCCTCGCGGGCCTTCATGTCCTCCTCGCTCATGCGGGGGCTGTAGCGCTCGGGGTCGGCCTCGACGTGCAGCTCCTCGATGTTGCGGGAGTCGGCGTCGATCTTGATGGTCGGGATGACGTGGCGGCCTTCGTAGTCGTCGCGGTGGGCGAACTCGTAGCCGGCGGCCAGGGTGGTCATGCCGAGCTCGGCGAAGAGCTCCTGGTAGTGGTGCGCGCGGGAGCCGCCCACGAAGAGCATCGCGGTCTTGCCCGTGGTGCGGGGCTTGATCTTGGCTAGGGCCTCTTCGACCAGGGGCATTTCTTCGGCGATGACCTCCTCGACCTTGGCGATCAGCTCGGGGTCGCCGAAGTGGGCGGCGATGCGGCGCAGGCTCTTGGCCGTGGCGTGGGCGCCGATGAAGTTCACCTTGATCCAGGGGATGCCGTACTTGGTCTCCATCATGTCCGCCACGTAGTTGATGGAGCGGTGGCACATGACGCAGGAGAGGTCGGCCATCTGGGCGGAGGCGAAGTCGTTGTAGGTCGAGTTGCCGGAGAAGGTGGCATTCACGGTGATGCCGCACTTGTCCAGGATGCGCTCGATCTCGAAGGCGTCGCCGCCGATGTTGTACTCGCCCAGCATGTTGATGTTGTACTTGCCGGTGCGGTTGGGCGTGTCGGAGGTGCCGATGACCTCGGTGAAGATCTTGTTGTTGGCGATGTGGTGGCCGGCCGACTGCGAGACGCCCTTGTAGCCCTCGCAGGAGAAGCCGAAGATGTTGATGCCGAGCAGGGCCTTCATCTCACGGGCCACGGCGTGCACGTCGTCGCCGATGAGGCCGACGGGGCAGGTGGAGAAGATGGCGATGGCCTTGGGCTTGAACAGGTCGTAGGCTTCCTGGATGGCCCTCTTGAGCTTCTTCTCGCCGCCGAAGATGATGTCCTCGTCCTGCATGTCGGTGGAGAACGCGTACGGGATGTAGTTCTCCGCGCCGGGGGCGGACGCGTCGGTCTGGTTGCGCCTGGTCAGCCAGGAGTAGAAGCCGCAGCCGATGGGGCCGTGGGTGATGTTCACGATGTCGCGCGTGGGGCCGAGAATAACGCCCTTGCAGCCCGCGTAGGTGCAGCCGCGCATGGTCACGATGCCGGGGACGGTGCGCACGTTGGAGAGCACCTCGCGGTCCTCGGGACCCTCGTTTTCCTTGATGAATATCTGCTGGGAGCGCTTGCGGCCGACCTTGGGCGGGTACTTGGCCAGAAGCTCCTTCTTTACTTCTTCAGGGTCGATCGCCGGGGCGACCTTATCTGTGATCGGGGCGTCCATAATGCTTCCTCTTCAGGGGCTCCGTTTCGGGGCTCGTGGAGCCGGTTACTCGATGGCGCAGGTGCCGCTCTCGCTGGTGCGCACGCGCACGGAGTCGGCCATGGGCACCACGAAGATCTTGCCGTCGCCGGCCTGGCCGGTCTTGTTGGCGGCCATGATGGCGTCCACCACGGTGCTCACCTTCTCGTCGGGCACCACCACGGTGATCAGGCGCTTGGCGAAGAGCTTGCCCTTGCTGCCGAGCACTTCGGCCGCTTCCTGGTAGCCCTGGGCCGCGCCCGCGGCCACGATCGAGTTCACCAGCCCCTTGCCGCGTCCCCAGGCCTCGTGGGCGAAGAAGGCCGCGATACCCGCGTCGGTCAACGCCTTCTTGGTCTGGTTCATCTTGTTCATGCGAACGATGGCGATGACTTCCTTCATGGCCTGGCCTCCCCGATGCTGGACAGGTCGGTCTCCTTCACGCCGGAGCTGATGGTGTACATCTCCTCCACGGGGGTGACGAAGATCTTGCCGTCGCCGAAGTTGCCCTTCCCGCCGGTGCGGGCGGAGTCAACGATGGTCTTGATCACGTAGTCCTTGTCCTTCTCGGACACGACCGTCATGATCTGGACCTTGGGAATCTCGTCGTAGGTCACTTCGCCGATCTTGATGCCGCGCTGCTTGCCGCGGCCGGCGACCGCGAGTTTGGTGGCTGCCGGGAAGCCGGCGTCCATGAGGGCGGCCATCACGTCGTCGGCCTTCTCGGGGCGGACGATGGAACGGATCATGATAAGGGACATGCTGCTTTCTCCTGTCTTGCTCTATGGTTGTTCCGTCGGCCGCTAGTTGGCGATGCCGAATTCCACCAGCAGGGATTCCAGCTCCTCGATGGGCAGCGGAGTCGGGATGACGAACTTCTGGTTGTCCTGGATCTTGGAGGCCAGGGCCAGATACTCGTTGGCCTGCGGGTGCTCGGGCGAGAAATCGATGACGGTCTTGCGGTTGAGCTCGGCGCGCTGCACCTGGTTCTCGCGGGGGACGAAGTGGATCATCTGGGTGCCGAGGCGGTCGGCCAGGGCGGTGATCAGGTCCAGCTCGCGGTCGACCTTGCGGGAGTTGCAGATCAGCCCGCCCAGGCGCACGCCGCCGGCTTCGGCGAACTTCACGATGCCCTTGCAGATGTTGTTGGCGGCGTACATGGCCATCATCTCGCCGGAGACGACGATGTAGATCTCCTGGGCCTTGCCTTCACGGATGGGCATGGCGAAACCGCCGCAGACGACGTCGCCGAGAACGTCGTAGAAGACGTAGTCGAGCTGCTTGTCGTCGGTGTAGGCGCCCAGCTGCTCGAGCAGGTTGATGGAGGTGATGATGCCGCGGCCGGCGCAGCCGACGCCGGGCTCGGGGCCGCCGGACTCGGTGCACATGGTGCCCTTGAAGCCGGGCTTCAGGATGTCTTCGAGTTCCACGTCCTCGCCTTCCTCACGAAGGGTGTCGAGCACGGTCTTCTGCTGCAGGCCGCCGAGGAGCAGGCGGGTGGAGTCGGCCTTGGGGTCGCAGCCCACGACCATGACCTTCTTGCCCAGCGTGGCCAAACCGGCCACGGTGTTCTGGGTGGTGGTGGACTTGCCGATGCCGCCTTTGCCGTAAATTGCGATCTTTCTCATGACAAACCTCCGAAAGGGGATGGGGTCGAGTTGAAATACGCAAGGCATAAGGCAAGCGCCGTGCCAAAAACAGGATGTTTTTTGCAAATTTGGTAAAATCGTTAGCTGGGGCGGGCTGCGGGGAGTTCGGCCAAAGCTGGCAGATAGTGGCTCGCAGAGATGTCGCGCCAAGATGTTTCAAAATAGTTTACAATTTTGTTCTCCTTTTTGTAAGATCAGTGCCCACTGGTGTCGGCTCTCTCCGGAAAACCGGGGGCGAGCGAAAGACCGACGGGGCGGCCCTGGCCCGGTTTCAGCCGGGAGAGCCTGACGGCGCTCGATATCGCCCGGCGGGGATTGTCGACATCGGCGGCAAAAGCCAGTAGTCCTGGCCCAGCGGCGCCCTGCGCCGCAATTTTTCGATCTGGAGTATCCGATGGTTACGTACTGGCTGCTGTACGCCTTCGCTGGCGCCGTGGCGGGAGTCCTGGCCGGGCTCCTGGGCGTCGGAGGCGGCATTGTCATCGTCCCCGTTCTGTCCGTGCTCTTCACCATGCAGGGCATGCCACAAGAGTACATGATGCAGATGGCCCTGGGCACCTCGCTCGCCTCCATCATGTTCACCTCCGTTTCCAGCATGCGCGCCCACCACAGGCACGGCGCCGTGCGCTGGAACGTGGTCAAGGCCATCTCCCCCGGCATCATCGTGGGCACCCTGGCGGGCAGCTGGCTGGCCTCCATCCTCTCCAGCGGGTTCCTCAAGGGCTTCTTCGTCTTCTTCCTCTACTACGTCTCCTTCCAGATGTTCTTGAACATCAAGCCCAAGCCCACCCGCGAGATACCCGACACCAAGGGCATCTTCGGGGTGGGTTCCGGCATCGGCGTCATCTCCGCCCTGGTGGGCATCGGCGGCGGCACCCTCTCCGTGCCGTTCATGACCTGGTGCAACATCCCCATGCACCAGGCCGTGGGCACCTCGGCGGCCATCGGTTTCCCCATCGCCCTGGCCGGCACCGTGGGCTACATCTTCGGCGGCCTGGGCAAGGCGGGCCTGCCCGACGCCACCCTGGGCTTCATCTACATCCCCGCGCTGATCGGGCTGGTGGTCTGCAGCATGCTCACGGCCCCCACCGGCGCGAAGATCGCCCACAAGCTGCCCGTGGCCAAGCTCAAGAAGGTCTTCGCGGTCTTCCTGTTCATCATGGCCACTCGCATGCTGCTGCAATTCTTCTAACCGGCAGGCCCGACGGCAAAGGCTGGAGTACATGGATTCCCCATATCCCAGGTTCTCGCAGGACGAGATCCTGCGTCTTCTGCACACCGTGCTCGGGGTCTGCCGCGAGGGCGTCTCCGTCACGGCCCCGGACGGCAGCATCGAGTGGGTTAACCCCGCATTCACGACCATCACCGGCTACGAGGCCGGTGAGGTCGTGGGCCACAACCCGCGCGTGCTGAAATCCGACCGCCACGACGACGCATTCTACGCCGACATGTGGCGCACCCTGGCCGAGAAGGGCCACTGGTCCGGCGAAATCTGGAACCGCCGCAAGTCCGGCGAGGCCTACCCCGAGTGGCTGGCCATCACCGCCGTGCGAGACGGCTCGGGCGCGCTCCAGCGCTATGTGGCCGTGTTCCACGACCTGACGGACATCAAGCGCGACAAGGACCTGATCCGCCGGCAGACCTACCACGACGCCCTGACCAACCTGCCCAACCGCTTCCTCTTCCAGGACCGCCTGGGCGTGGCCCTGCGCAACAGAGCCAACGACGGGAGCCTGCTGGGCGTGATCTGCCTGGACCTCGACCGCTTCCGGGCCGTCAACGACAGTCTGGGGCACAGGGCCGGGGACCAGCTCCTGGCGGAGGTCGCCCGCAGGCTGACCCCGCTTTTGCGACAGGCCGACACCCTCTCCCGCTACGGGGGCGACACCTTCTACATGCTGCTCACCGGGCTGCGCGACCCGGAGGACGCCGCCCACGTGGCGGGCCGCATCCTGACCAGCCTGGCCGCGCCGCTCGAGATCATGGGCCAGGAGCTGCGCATCTCGGCCAGCGTGGGCATCGCCATCTCCCCCAACGACGGCGCGGACCCGGGCCAGCTCATGCGCAACGCCGAGATCGCCATGTACACCTCCAAGCGCTCCGGCCCCAGCGGCTACGCCTTCTTCACGGAGGACCTGGGCGACAAGGTGCTGCGCGCCCTGCAGATGGAGAACGACCTGCGCAAGGCCCTGGCCCGGGAGGAGTTCAGCGTGCACTACCAGCCCAAGGTGGACCTGGCCTCGGGGGCCATCCAGGGCATGGAGGCCCTGGTGCGCTGGCACCGCTCCGACGGGACCATGGTCTCGCCGGCCGAATTCATCCCCCTGGCCGAGGAGACCGGCCTCATCGTCCCCCTGGGCGAGCTCGTGCTGGAGCTGGCCTGCAGGCAGGCCCGCATCTGGGCCGACGAGGGCCACGCCCACCTGAAGCTGGCCGTGAACCTCTCCGCCCGGCAGCTGGAGCAGCCCAACCTGGTGGATACGGTGATGGCCATCCTGGAGCGCACGGGCCTGCCGCCCGCCAGCCTGGAGCTGGAGGTGACCGAGAGCCTGTTCCTCACCGGATTCGAGCAGGCCCACAGCCGCCTCTCCGCCCTGACCGTCATGGGCATCACCGTGGCCCTGGACGACTTCGGCACGGGCTACTCGTCGCTGAGCTACCTCAAGCGGCTGCCCATCTCCACGCTCAAGATAGACAGATCCTTCATCGGTGGCCTGCCCGGCGACCCGGAGGACGCGGCCATCGTCAACTCGGTGGTCTCCATCGCCAGGAACCTGGGCCTGGAAGTGGTTGCGGAAGGCGTGGAGACGCAGGCGCAGCTGGATTTCCTGAAATCGCTGGGCTGCGGCGGCGGCTTCCAGGGCTATCTCTTCTCCCGGCCGGTGCCCGCCCGCGACTTCGCCAAGCTCCTGGTAAGGGAAGCCCGCAGGGCTGAGGGCGGGACGCCGTGAAGCTTATCGACTCCACCTTGCGCGAAGGCGAGCAGTGCTTCGGGGTCTATTTCCGCCCGGAGCAGAAGGCCGACATCCTGGAGCGGCTCTGCCGCCTTGGCGTGGACGAGCTGGAGCTTGGCGTGGCCGGGCGCGACGAGAGCCTGGCCGCCCTGCTGGCGCTGGCCCGCGCCCGCGACGGCGCCCCGCCCGTTTCGGTGTGGACTGCCTGCCGCCGCGACGCCATCGAGACGGCCGCCCCCCTGGGCGCGGACTGGCTGCACATGGGCCTGCCCGTCTCGGCCGCGCACATGCGCACCCGCCTGAAGATGGAGGAGGACCAGCTCCTGGAGCACCTGGCCCGCCACGTGGCCCTGGCCGGGGAGCTGGGCGCGGCCCGGGTCTCCGTGGGCCTGGAGGACGCCTCACGCGCCGACCCGGACTTCCTGATGCGCGCGGCGCTGGCCGCCCAGTCGGCAGGGGCCGCGCGGGTGCGGCTCTCCGACACGGTGGGGGTCTGGAATCCGCTTTCGGTGGCCGAGGCCGTGGCCCGGCTCAAGGCGGGGGTGAACATCGCCGTGGGCGTGCACTGCCACGACGATTTCGGGCTGGGCACGGGCAACGCCCTGGCCGGGTTGCTGGCCGGGGCCGACTACGCCGACTGCACGGTGCTGGGCCTGGGCGAGCGCGCCGGGCTGGCCTGCACCGAGGAGCTGGCCGCCTACCTGCACCTGCGCCTGGGACGCGACTACGCCGTTGCGGAGCTGCCGGGGCTGTGCGAAGCCGTGGCCCTGGCCGCCGGCATCGAGATTTCGCCGCGCAAGGCCGTGGCCGGGACCGGGCAGTTCGCCTGCGAGACGGGCCTGCACGTGCACGGCATCGCCCGCGACCCGGCCCTGTTCGAGCCTTACGACCCGGCCCGGCTGGGCCTTACGCGCTCCACGGCCCTGGGCAAGAAGAGCGGGCGCGCGGCCGTGGCCGCCAAGCTCAACGAAATGGGCATCGACCCGGCGGCCGTGGATGTGGAGAAGCTGGTGAGCCGCGTGCGCGAGGCCTCGGAACGCCTGGGAAGGCCGCTCACGGAGCAGGAGGCACGGGATATTCTGCGCGCAGGCTGAACTCCCCGCCCATCCCCACCCAACACGATACGCTCCGTCCCGCAATTCGGACCTGTCCGGTTTACCGGACATCGCGGAGCCTTACTCGAAACATTCCCTGCGTATCCGGGCGGTTGAACATTCCACACCACCCATGTCCTCCGCCGCCATGAGGGAACGCCACCCCGCGGCTCCAATTCACTTCTGGTTTTGTCTGGAAAATAAGTCTAGAGTGCAGATGACGGGAATCAGCAACGGCTTGAAATCATGCACCATTGCCAAACATGGACATCTGGCACGGTCCTTGTTAGGGCCTGCGAATCCAGTTTCGACGGGGCCGCGCCCCGCCGGAGCACAATCCTTGCGTGGACCGTCATGACCCCCACCCTGCCTTTCCGGGCGCGCCACAACGCGCCTGCCTCCGCATATACGTCGCCCGACGCCCCGGCCTGCGCGCCGGCTATCCGACTTCTCAGGCCGCAAACCGGCCTCCATATTGGTTCACCCGTTCATCCGGCGGCATCCTTCTCTTCCCGCCGGCACCACCCACCCATTTGCAAACGAGGAGAATCGCATGGCTAAAAATCTCTATATCATAGCCACCGAGGCCCGCAGCGGCAAATCCGCCATCTGCCTGGGCGTGATGCAGCTGCTCCTGAAGGATTTCCAGCGCGTCGCCTTCTTCCGCCCCATCATCTCCGGCTCCGCACAGGGCAAGAAAGACCACGACATCAACCTGATCCTCTCGCAGTTCTACCTGAACATGCGCTACGAGGACACCTTCGTCTACACCCTGGACCAGGCCCGCGACATGATCAACCAGGGCAAGCACACCGTGATGATCGAGAACATCCTTGCCAAGTACAAGGAGCTCGAGTCCAAGTACGACTTCGTGCTGCTCGAAGGCACGGACTTCCTGGGCAGCGACCTGGCCTTCGAGTCCGACATCAACGCCGAGATCGCGTCCAACATCGGCTGCCCGGTGATCCTGGTCTCCAACGGCCTGGACAAGCCCGCCGACAAGCTCATCGCCTCCACCCAGATCGCCATCGACACCTTCTCTGAGAAGGGCCTGGACATCTTCGCCACCATCGTCAACCGCGTGGACCCCGGCTTCGAGGAGAAGGTCCTCAACGGCCTGACCTGCAAGTACATCGGCGGGCAGGACTGCCTGAGCTACGCCATCCCCGAGGACGCCACCCTGGGCAAGCCCACCGTGGCCGACGTGACCAAGTGGCTGGGCGCGCAGGTGCTCTACGGGCAGGACCAGCTCGACACCCCCATCGACGACTACATCGTGGCCGCCATGCAGGTGGGCAACTTCCTGGAATACATCAAGAAGGGCGCCCTGGTCATCACCCCGGGCGACCGCGCCGACGTGGTGCTCGGCTGCTACGCCTCCCGCCTGTCCACCGCCTACCAGGACGTGGCCGGCATCGTGCTCACCGGCGGCATCGAGCCCACCGCCAGCATCAAGAAGCTCATCGACGGGTGGACCGGCGTGCCCCTGCCGGTGCTGCTGGCCGAGGGCCACACCTACAAGGTGGCCCGCATCCTCATGGACCTCTACGGACGCATCGAGTCCGACGACCAGAAGAAGATCGCCTCCGCCCTGGGCACCTTCGAGAAGCACGTCAACGGCGAGGACTTCCGCTCCCGCCTGGAGGCCAAGCGCTCCTCCAAGATCACGCCCAAGATGTTCGAGTACAGCCTGATCGACAAGGCCAAGCTCCAGCGCCAGCACATCGTGCTGCCCGAGGGCACCTCCAACCGCATCCTCAAGGCCGCCGACATCCTGCTGCGCCGCGGCGTGGCCGACCTGACCATCCTGGGCAAGGAGGACGAGGTCCAGCCCTTGATCTCCCAGCTGGGCCTGGACCTCTCCGGCGCGAACATCGTCAACCCGGCCAAGTCCGAGTTCTACGAGCAGTACTGGCACACCTACTACGACATGCGCAAAGCCAAGGGCGTCACCGAGGAGATGGCCCGCGACCAGATGCTCTCCCCCACCTACTTCGGCACCATGATGGTGCAGATGGGCCAGGCCGACGGCATGGTTTCCGGCTCCATCAACACCACCCAGGACACCATCCGCCCGGCCCTGCAGATCATCAAGACCAAGCCCGGCATGTCCATCGTCAGCTCCGTGTTCCTGATGTGCCTGGCCGACCGGGTGCTGGTTTTCGGCGACTGCGCCGTGAACCCCAGCCCCAACGCCCAGCAGCTGGCCGAAATCGCGATCCAGTCCGCGCACACCGCAGCCGCCTTCGGCGTCGAGCCGCGCATCGCCATGCTCTCCTACTCCACGGGCAGCTCCGGCTCCGGCGCCGAGGTGGACAAGGTGCGCGAGGCCACCAAGATCGCCCACGAGATGGCCCCCGAACTGCTGCTGGAAGGCCCGCTGCAGTACGACGCCGCCATCGACCCCGAGGTCGCGGCGCTGAAGATGCCGGGCTCCGCGGTGGCGGGCAAGGCCACCGTCTTCATCTTCCCGGACCTGAACACCGGCAACAACACTTACAAGGCCGTTCAGCGCGCCGCCTCGGCCGTGGCCATCGGCCCCGTCCTGCAGGGCCTGAACAAGCCCGTGAACGACCTCTCCCGCGGCTGCACCGTGGAAGACATCGTCAACACCGTCGTTATCACCGCCATTCAGGCGCAGCACTAATATAAGGCTCCAAGGAGACGCATTCGCATGAAAATCCTGGTTCTCAACTGCGGCAGCTCGTCGCTCAAATACCAGCTCATCGACATGAACAACGACGCCGTGCTCTGCTCCGGCCTTGCCGAGCGCATCGGCGACGCCATGGGCAAGATCACGCACAAGGCCTTCCCCGGCACCGACAAGCAGAAGGTGCTCACCGTCGAGGAGCCCTTCAAGGACCACACCGCCGCCCTGGGCCGCTGCGCGGGCCTGATCACCGGCGGCGAGGCCCCCGTGGCCACCCCCGCCGACATCGCCGCCATCGGCCACCGCGTGGTGCACGGCGGCGAGGCCTTCCGCCAGCCCACCCTGATCACCCCCGAAGTGGTCAAGGCCATCAAGGACTTCTGCTCCCTGGCCCCCCTGCACAACCCCGCCGGGCTCATGGGCATCGAGGCCGCCACGGCCCTGTTCCCGGGCGTGAAGCAGGCCGCCGTGTTCGACACCGCCTTCCACGGCACCATCCCGGACTACGCCTACCTCTTCGCCATCCCCTTCGGCCTCTACCAGGAGCTGGGCATCCGCCGGTACGGCTTCCACGGCACCTCGCACGGCTACGTGGCCAAGAAGCTCTCCCAGATCATCGGCAAGCCCTTCGAGCAGACCAGCTGCGTCACCGTGCACCTGGGCAACGGCTGCTCCATGGCCGCCGTTAAGAACGGCCAGTGCGTGGACACCTCCATGGGCCTGACCCCGCTCATGGGCCTGATGATGGGCACCCGCTCCGGCGACGTCGACCCCTCCCTGCACGCCTTCCTGGCCGCCAACAAGGGCTACACCATCGAACAGGTGGACACCCTGCTGAACAAGGAAAGCGGCCTCAAGGGCATCTGCGGCCTGAACGACATGCGCGACATCCATTCCGCCCGCGAGAAAGGCGACAAGAAGGCCGAACTGGCCCTGAAGATGTTCTGCTACCGCGTGAAGCACTACATCGGCGCCTACCTGGCCGCCCTGGACGGCTGCGACGCCGTGGTCTTCACCGCCGGCATCGGCGAGAACGACCCCGACGTTCGCCAGTACAGCTGCGACACCCTGGGCGCCGTAGGCGTGAAGATCGACCGGGACCGCAACTTCGGCTTCAAGCGTGGCGAGGTCTGCAAGATCTCCACCGACGACTCGCCCGTGGCCATCTACGTGATCCCCACCAACGAGGAGCTGGAGATCGCCACCCAGACCGCTTCGCTGCTGGGCTCCAAATAGGCTTTACAACAACCTGAGTTCATGTTGCTTTTGGGAGCCGCCCGCGCGGCTCCCATTTTTTTGACAAAAAGACGTGCAGGCATCCCGATGGTAACGCTCCCACTGCTCATGGCGGCCGCCCGCGCGGCCTCGGAAATTGACCACGACGATTTTCCGGTGATAGACGGCGACGAAAGACTCGAACACATGAGGAGGCTATCAATGGACGAGGCTCACCTGTTGCGTACGCACCTGAAAAACACCTTCCAGCACCTCGCCGACGACGAGGTCGAGACTCTGGCCGGCAAGATCGAGACCGTGCGCGAGAACTACAAGTTCCGCTACGGCAAGCTCATGGATTTCGCCGAGTTCTTCTCCGGCGTTCTGGTGAACGTGGAGCTCGAGAACCACAGCTCCTTCCCCAGGGCCGTGGAGATCGAGGACACCGCCACCGGGCTCAAGCTGGGGCGCATCTACTTCAACCCCTGGCAGCGCAAGACCGTGACCATCACCGCTCTGTGCGGCGGTTTCGGACGCCTGAAGTACAAGACCCCGAAGATGGAAAGCTTCGTGCACACCCCCTTCCTGATGGAAGGTGACGTGTACCGCTTCACGCACGCCCGCGCCGCCATCGCCGGACCCTCGTCCTAGGCGCACGCGGCCTGGGGCATGGCGCGGCCCGCCTGGCGCTTTCTGCCATGCGCCACGCGAAATCCGCGCACGCCTGAAGGCAATCGCAACTCGGCGCGCCGGGGTAGCCTCCCGCCCCGGCGCCCTGCCAGGAGAAGCCATGCAGACGAGCCCGCCCCCCTACGCCATCGCCGGCAAGCAGACCATCGCCCAGACTTCTGACCTGCGCGTCACGCTCATGGATTTCGCCCCCGGCCAGGAGATCCCCTGGCACCGCCACAACGCCGTGGACGACACCTCCTTCTGCCTCAAGGGCTCCGTCGAGATATCCACCCGGAACCCCTCCGAAGTCGAGGTCATCGCTCCGGGCGAGTTCAAGCGCATCCCCGCCGGAACCCCGCACCGCGTGCGCTGCCTTGGCCCCGAGCCATGCCGCGTGCTCCTGGTGCAGGGCGTAGGCGCCTACGATTTTCTGCCCGCGTGAACTGCCGTCCGGGCACATGAACATCATTTCATCTTTGAAATGTTCGGCTCTTCTTGCCAAAGCCCGGCCACCTCACTAAATCCTACTGGACCCAACTTCCTAGCCAAGGAGCTTCCATGTTCTGGAAATCAAAGAAGGAAGATTCCTACCATCCTCAGTATCCCAAGCTGCCCGACACCCTGCGCATCGGGGCCATCCTGGCCGTGGAGCCGGGTGAGGCGCTGCGCTACGAAGGCATGGGCCTGACCCTGCCCCTGCCTGCCGGCGAGATCGTGGTGGAGGCCGTGTCCGGCATGGAGCTGTTCGGCCTGAACATCGCACGGGCCTACGTGAAGGCAGGCGGAAGACAGGCCGTGTTCCAGTTCCAACAGCAAAAGGACGGGACCGTCCTGGACGTGAACTGCCTCCAGGTGCTGCAGGAGGTCTTCCCCGGCACCCCGGACGATTGGGACACCTGGATCGGCGAAGGCGGGCTCATCGGCGGAGCGGACATCACCTCCCCCGACGGCGTGCGCTACACCCGTGACTGGGGCGACGGCACGTATTCCGAGCCCGTGGAGGCTCAGGAGCGCATTTTCGTGGACCCCACCAAGGAGCCCATCGTGGTGGAGCACAAGATGATGCTCTACAGCCGCGAGCTTGGCGACAGCCGCGAGTATCTGCTGGTCTCGGCGGATGACGAGCCGGGCCAGGCCCTGGTCCGCATCCTCAGCGGGGTGGTCATGACCCCCCAGGCGCTCAAGATCTACTAAGGAGGCACCGATGCGCTTCAGAACGTTCCTGGCCCTGGCTGTGGCCCTCAGCATGGTATTCGGGCCTGCCGCCCTGTCCCTGGCCAAGACGTCCTCCAGCTCCAGCCGCGGCTCCTTCTCTTCCGGCGGCAGCCGCTCCGGCTCGTCCTCCGGCTGGTCCAGCTCGTCCAAGCCCAGCACCTCCGGCAGTTCCACGAGCTCCACGAGCTCCTCCGGGTGGTCCTCCGGGTCAAGCGCCACGAGCAAGCCCGCGACCTCCGGCTCCACTTCAGGCGCAACTTCAGGCACCACCGGATCGGCTTCCGGCTCCACGACGACTCCCCCGGCCAGCGCGCCCGCCCAGAGCACGTCCACGCAGCCTGGCTGGTCCAACACCACGGGTGCGACTTCGCAGCAGGGAACCAAGCCCACGGGCACGTCGGCCTTCTCCTCCTCCGGGGCCGCGTCGGTGAACAAGACCGCCGCCACCAAGTCCTACCAGGAGTACCAGGGCCAGTTCGGCAAGTCCGGCAACCCTGTGAACCCCGGCCAGGTTAGCACGAACAAGCCCATCCTGAACCAGAACCGCAGCTTCGGCTCCTACCAGGACTACAGCAACTACCGGGGCAACTATTACGCCGGCCGGGGCTGGAGCGCGCCTGGCTACGCCTTCAACAGCTATTCAAGCTTCGGCATGTGGGACGCCATGTTCATGTGGTTCATGCTCTCGAACCTCACCTCAGGCTCGAGCTTCTTCCACAACCACCAGAGCGACCCGGGCGTGCAGGCCTTCAAACAGGAGGCCCAGAAGCTCTCCGAATCCAACGCGGACCTCAAGAAGCAGTTGGACGAGCTCAACGCCAAGCTCGACACCATGAAAAAGGACGGCGTGCCCGTTGACCCCAACGCCCTGCCCAAGGACGTGGACCCCAACGTGGTCATGGCCCAGCCTAAAATCGAAACCAAGAACGCCGCTTCCGGCCTGCTCTGGCCCATCGTGGGCCTGGTGGCCTTCGGCGGCGCCGCGTATTTCATCTTCTTCAGAAGACGCGCCTAACACTCCAAGGAGATATCGCATGTTCACTTTCCTGAAGCACTTCTTCATCCAGAAGACCCAGGACGCCCAGCAGGGCTTCGTCCAGCTGCTGGTGCAGTTCGACCCCGAGACGGCCTCCGAGGCCGAAATCGGCGAACTCGACGACGCGCTCACCAAGCTGACCCAGCAGATGGTGGCGGCCAAGAACGCCTGGGAGAAGGAAGACCGCGAGGCCAAGGAGATCCAGAAGAACTACGATCTGCGCCTCTCCGCCGCCGAACGCCTGCAGGCCCGGGCCGAGGCCGCCTCCCCCGAGGAGAAACCCCAGGTGGAAGCCAGCCTGGCCGCCCTGCTGGGCGAGCTTGAGAAGATGGTCCCTGAGGTTGACCGCGAGCTGCGCGAGGCCGAGGAGGCCAAGGGCTACTACAACGAGCTGGCCCAGGCCGTGAAGGACGCCTCCGAACGCCTGAAGACCGCCCGCGCCCGGCTGAGCGACGCCAAGCGCCGCATGGACGCCGCCCAGGTGCGCATGGAGCGCGCCAAGGAGCAGGAGGAGCGCGCCAAGGTGGTCGCCGGCATCAAGCAGCAGGCATCCACCATCGGCACCGCCTTCGACGCCATGTCCAAGAAGGCCGCGGAGCTTGAGGCCAAGACCGAGGTGCACAACACAAAGACCCAGCTGCTCACCCCGCCCAAGTCCGAGGACCCTTACCTGGCCCAGGCCCTCAAGGAAGCCGCCGGTGAGAAGCCCGCCGCCGAGCAGCAGAGCCTCTCCGACCGCCTGGCCGCCCTGAAGAAGAAATAAACGCGGCCTCGCCGCGAGACGATCGAAGGCCCGCGCTGGACAGAGTCCAGCGCGGGCCGTTTAAATAGCAAAGATTGTCAGGGGGGGGCCCCCGCCCCCCAACCCGCCGGCCCCCCCTCACCAAACAAAACCCCGGCCCGCCCCCCGCCCCCCCCCCCGGCCCGCGCTGGACAGAGTCCAGCGCGGGCCTTTTCATTAGCAATGATTCTCAGGGAGGCTCCGCCTCCCCGAACCCCTCCGGCAGGGGAGTGACTCCCCTGCACCCCGCAACCGCTTCGCGTTCGAGTGCGCGAGTATCGCGGCAGAAGGCACCTGAGGCAATCCGGGAAGGCGCAGCCTTTCCGGATTGATTGCGGGGTCCAGGGGGATCATCCCCCTGGCGGGGCGCGGGGCGGAGCCCCGCAATTCCGTTGGGTCGTCCTCCCGCCTTATCCGCCCGAACCGCCCATATGCGGCTGTTTACCCAGCAGCTTGCGCAGCCAGGGGGCCGCCAACCGAGGATTGAACCTGTGGGTATTGGCGCGCATGACCTTGACGTAGTTCTCGATGTTGTTCGCGAGCTTTGGCCCGCCGAACCCCATGAAGTCCATGGCGTTCTTAACACTGATCGCGTCGAAATCCACAGCCTGAGGAATGAGCGCGCCTCTGAAGTGCTCCCAGTATTCCCGCTCGGTGACGCGCTGCCGCACCAGGAAGGAATCCGTGCCCCAGAGCACGTAGGGCCTGCAGGCCGCTTCGCCAAGCACGCTGTCGATCCTGGCCTTGTAGGCTGCCGGATTGGCGTCAGGCATGCCTGTGGTATGATAGGATACGTCGGCGTAGACCGTGCCCATGCTCGCCTTGTTGTTGAACAGACGCATCATTTCGAGGATGGCGTCCGTCCAGTTGTTCTGCGAACCGGGAGTGATGAAATCCGATTCCCCGCCAAAGTGGCCGAAACAGATTTTCAGGCCCTTGTAGCCTTCCAGATAGACGTTCCAGAGGGAGGGCAGGCTGTTGTCCCTGTCGGTTCTCTCGGCGTAAAAGCCGCCCTTGCTGCAGTGCTGCATGATGGGCAGGTCGCGCGCGGCGCAGTAACGCGCCACCTGCTCGATCTGCTCCGACTCGACCGAGTAGCCCAATGACGGGTAGAGCTTCACCCCCACGAATCCCTGGCTGTAGGCGGCCCTCAAGCGGTCCATGGCGTCTGGACGCAAGGGGTTGAAGGCGAAGAAGGGAAGCACCCTGCCCGGGAAGCGGTACATCTGGCGCAGCGTGAGATCGATTTGACGCTGGAACTCGTTGCCGTCGCCCGCATCCGGGGTGGTGATGTCCATCATCAGCGGGGTGATGATCACATCCTCAGCCAACTGCCCCAGGAGCCAGTTGGTCACCTCGTCCATATCCTCCAGGAGGGCGACCTTGAGGAACTCCAGGAAGGGGTTGTGCTCGTGCGGGTCGATGATCTGCTGGATCTTCTCGATGGCCTCGGGACCCTTCAGAAGCCCTGTGATCACCTTGATCACCAGTTGGGCCACGCCCTTCGAGAGTCCGGCGTCCAGCACGCGCTGTTCGATGATATGCTTCGTCTTCTTGCTGAATACGGCCTTGAGGTTGAACACGTGGCAATGCAGGTTGAAGCGCAGATCGTCCATACGCCCCTCCGTCGCGCAGTTGGCATCCTCCAGCCGGGGCACCCGGTCGCCTCCCAATGGGCCACACCGCCTCTGTAAGGGCCGCATACGAAAATCCGCCGATCCTGCACACTGAATTCGTTTCAAAGCAGGGAGATGCGTATAAAGCCGCGCAACATAGGCTGAAGCCAGCAAGGGCAGGTAAAGACAAAGGCCCTCCCGGCGTTGCCGGAAGGGCCTGTTTTCATGCTGAAAATACGGTCTAGCCGCAGGAGCCGGAGCCGCAGCCACCCGAGGACGGACAGCCCCCGCCAGAGGAACAGCCGCAACCGCCGCCGCCCAGCTCCAAGGTGGAGCCGACCTCGAAGCCCATGTGGGTCAAGTCGATGGAGAAGGGCTTGCCCTGGTCGAAGAGCTCCTTCTCGATGAGGAAGGAGTAGCCCTGCACGTCGAAAGCCTCGTCGGCGTCGTTCTTCTCGTCCAGGGCCAGGCCCAGACGCGGCCCTGCGCACCCGCCGGAGGAGAGGTAAATCCTGATGGGGGATTTGGGTTTATCAGTAAAAAAGGCGTCGATCTGCGCCTTGGCGGAATCGGTAAGAGTCAGCATCGGAAACCTCCATTGAAATTGCTGATGGCAAGTATCAGCACTCTTTCCTAGGTTGTCAAACCCCTCGGTTCCCGCAAGAGCGATCATTTTATAATAAGATATAGTATTGTTTCATCATACTGCCATTCTATTGCGCGATGGCGGAATTTTGATACGGGTCATTATCCCCCAGACCGGCATCACGGAGGTCCACCATGCGCTTCGCCTTCAGCCTGAACGCTTGCGTGTTGTTCCTTGCCTTACCGTCACTCTGCTTGGCAGCAGACGCCGCCGGCATAGCCCCCTGCGTCCAGACCCAGACACCTATACACGACGGCGTGTTGTACGCCCTCATGGGTGTTGTGGTTGCGGCTGTGTTCTTCATCAACAGCAAACTTATGAACATGTTGCTGAGCGACCCGGGATGGTCCTTGGCTAAAGCCCTCTCTGAGCCCCAACCGGTTGAAGTCACAACGTCGGCCGGTTCCACTGCGCAGGTTCAGAACGTCGGGCCGGCCGGAGGTGGTCAGCAGCCAGCTGAACAGCCTGCCGTGGCCGCCAATACTGAAAAGGTCTTCGCGCCAAGTACCAGCCGCCTAATCGCTATGCTCGGGACAGTTACCGTCTCCATGCTGTTCATGGGCTACGGTGTCGTCGTGGTCTGGTACTTGGGCAAGACCGGCTGCATGCCCGGCCTGGAGAACCTGACCACCTTCCTAGTTGGCGGATCGAGCCTGTTCGCCCCGTACATCTTCAACAAGCTAACCAATGCCATCTCTTTCAAGCAATAACAGCCAGCCCACGGTCGTATGAACGAAAAGGCCGCGGAGCGTGCGCTCCGCGGCCTTCTGTTTCATGTTCTCGCCTGCGGTCTAGTGGTCGTCGTTCTTCTTGGGCTCCTTGCCCGTGAGGAACTTCCACCAGCCCACCGAGCAGGCCAGCGCAATGGCCATCAGGATGTAGGCCGCTGCCTTGGAGAAGACCATCTGGTCATGATAGACGTGGAATTCCATGTCGTCGCTCCTCTCTTAGTGGTGGCCCTTGCTGTAGGACGGGTGGTCGGAGAAGATGGCCATGTACTTCGAGATGAAGCGGAAGCACAGGATGATCAGCGTGACCACGAACACCGAGACGATGATTTCCTGCACCGAGGGGAAATACTGCTGCTCGGGACGCAGGTGGATGTTGAAGCCGAACCAGGAGACGTTGAAGCGGTTGAACACGATGCCCAGCACCGAGATGGTCGCCGCCGCCTTGATGGTTCCGGTGCTCTTGGAGCGGTAGCCCACAGCGTAGAGGAAGCAGGGGATGGCGATGAAGCCGAACATCTCGATCAACCACATCAGGCCGTACTTGCCGTCGAAGATGTAGTTCCACTTGTTTTCCCCGGCAATGGGAACCCACTTCATGAAGAAGTAGCCGAAGAGGATGATGGAACACGCCTTGGCGAAGGCGAACAGCACGCCGTCATGATCCCGGTTGTACTCGGGGCTCATGCGGGAGTGCATGTAGTGGTGCGAGATGGTGCCTTCGAAGATGACCATGGACATGCCCGCAACCATCGAGGAGACGAAGAACTGCAGGGGCAGGTGCGAGGTGTACCACAGGGGGTGCATCTTGTGGGGCGCGATCAGGTACAGCATGCCCAGCGAGGACTGGTGCATGGTGGAGAGCACGATGCCCATGATGGTCAGGGCGATGGTGCACTTGTGGATCACGTGGCTGATCTTCTGCATGCCCACCCAGTCAGTGAAGTTGGGCAGCCACTCGATCATGAGCACGGTGACGTAGAGCATGACGCACAGACCCACTTCGAAGAGCACCGAGCTGGTGCCCTGCGACCAGAACACGGGGTAGGGCAGGCGCCAGGGCTGGCCCACGTCGTAGAGCAGGGCGTACACGACGAAAGCGTAGCCCAGGAAGGCCGTGAGGATCGCGGGCTTCACCGCGGTGCGCAGGCCCTTGATGTTGAAGATCAGCGCGCCGGCCGTCGTGGTGTAGCCGCCGGCGGCCAGAGCGACGCCGCAGAGCAGGTCGAAGCTGATCCAGATGCCCCAGGGGTTGTTGTCGTCCAGGTTGGTGGTTCCGGCCAGGCCCCCGATGAGGAAGCGGTTGACCGTGACGACCACGCCCACCAGGAAGATCAGCGAGAGGATCGGATGTTCCTTGGCGAACTTCAGGTACGTGACCGGGCTGAGCAGGCTCTTGATGACCCCCCAAGCTTCCTGGGGCGGCAAAATGACCGGCTGAGCGCCGTGATCGTGTTGGCTCATGGTCGGTCTCCTTTATTTCCCGGCCTTGGCGCGCTCTTGAGCGATCGCTTCGGCAACGGCTTTCTGTTTCTCGTCCTCGGCCCGCTCGTCCTTCCACTTGGTGATCTGCCAGATGCCGCCCAGCAGCACAGGCCACAGGCAGGCGACCAGGGGAACCAGACCCAGCGCGCCGGAGGTCATCTCCGGGGCCGGGGTCTTGCCCAGGTCTTCGCGCAGGCCGATCTGGGCGAAGGGCACGTTGGAGATGTACATCCAGTTGGTGCCGCCCATCTCGCGCTCGCCGTAGACATGGGGCAGGTAGCGGCCGGGCACGCTTCCGATGCGCGCCCAGGCTTCCTTGATCAGGTCCTCGCGCTTGCCCCAGGTGAGGGCCTCCATGGGGCAGGCGTTCACGCAGGCAGGCAGCTTGGCCTTGCCGGATTTGATGTGCGGATGGCACATGTGGCACTTCTGCACGTAGGGGATCAGCTTGTTGAACTCGTAGGTGGGCACGTCCCAGGGGCAGGCCACCATGCAGTAACGGCAGCCCACGCACACGGAGCCGTTGTAGGTCACCGCGCCCTCGGGGGTCTTGGTGAAGGCCTTGACGAAGCAGGCCGAGGCGCAAGCAGGCTCCTTGCAGTGCATGCACTGGGCCTTCTTGAACACCGAGGTCTTGCCGCCCAGGGCCTGGGGCTCGTACTTGTTCACCAGGGTGTACATGGTGGCGTCGGTACGGGCTTTGGCGTTCAGGCCCTTCTCATCGAACGCCTTGGCGTCCTTCTTGGGAAGGGTGGTCCAGGGTTCGGTGATGTTCTCGGAGTTGATCTTGTTGCAGCCCATCTCGCACTGGCGGCAGCCGATGCAGCGGCTGGCGTCGAAGAGAACGCCGTAGGAGTTGGGGTAGCCGTCCAACGAATGCCCGCCGGCGGCTTGGGCCTTGCCGGCCAGGGCCGTAGCCGTTGCCGCGCCGGCGAGTCCCAGGAAGTTTCTGCGCTTCATAGGTACCTCGTTATTTCTTGGGCGCGTGGCAGGTCTTGCAATCAGTGGCCTTGGGAGAATCCACGCCCATGGCCTTGTGGCACTGGTTGCACTGGATGTGGTAGGCGGCCATCAGACCGGGACGCCGGGGGTCTTCCTTCTGGAAGGCCTTGCCGTGACAGGTGCCGCACTTGGGCGGGGCCACGCCGGCGGGGGTGTGATGGTGGCAGCCCTGGCACAGGGTGTCAGGCTGGGTATGGAAACCCTTGGCCAGCGCACCCTTGGCGGCGTCCTGCAGAAGCTCCACATGGCTGGAGTGGTTGAACTCGCAAGCCTGGTAATCCTTGGAGATGGAGCCGATGGTCACCACTTCGGGCTGGGCCACCTTGACCGCGGCGGGAGCCGGGGCCTTGGGGTCCTTGTGGCAGGCCACGCAGGAGGCTTCCTTCGGACCGGCGGCGATGAACTGGTGGCAGCCGGAGCACTGCTTCTTCTTGGTCTCCTGGTAGTGGCAGCCCACGCAGCTGACCTTGGCCTTGGCGGAGTGCATGGCCTCGGAGAGCTGGATGTTGCCGCCGTCAGGAGAACCCTGGCTGGTGTGGCAGGACGAACAGGCGTCCATGGTGCCGGTATGGTGGCAGCTTTCGCAATTGCCGACAGCCGCCTCGTGTTTTTGATGGTTGAACACAGCCTTGGACAGAGGTCCCTGGCCTGGTTTGCCGCCAATGGCGGTGCCGCTTAAGACCATCTGAGGCTGTTGCGCCTTGGCCTGACCGTTCTCACCGGCGCTAAAGGCGCCCACAAGGGCCGCCGCCAGAGAGAGGGTCAGGGTCAAGCAGAAAACTCTGCCCCATCGTGACCTGGAAACACGTTTCACCATACGCATCCCGTCCTTGCCTCTAGGGTTGAATGCCGAAGACACGCCACTGGAGACCCACCCCTCCAGCCAGCGCGGTGCTGCGATAACCAGCTAACCTGAAACGATTTTGACCAGGGACTAGAACACATGCCAGAGCTTCGTCAAGGCATTCGTGAAAGAATTGTCATGATCGAAAAACAGGAGCGCTTATCCACCCGAAAGGCCGAAGTATTTTCAGGTAGGGTTTTTAGGGCGGTTCAGGGCGAATTCCTACCTTTTCAGGTAATTTCAGAATATTTCAGCGTATTACAACAAGTCGCCTTTCGCCCCTCCAGGGCCGGCCAGAAACCAGCTTGTATCAGATTGATACAAGCTCATGGCGCGTGATTACGGGCTGTTGCTCCTCCCACAGAGCTGTCCCGGCGCCCTTGAACCATCGCCAGGGCGACGAACGACGCCGGGATGCCCTTGAAGGAGCGCTCCGGCCGTTTCACAGCTGAAGCCATTTCCCCGGCGAAACTTAGGTCCAAGCCCCTGCCCGTGTCGCTCCACTGCCAAATCACCCCTTCGGCCTCCCCTCGTTCACGTTCGCCATCCCCCTTCCCCATCCCGCCCGCTCCCGCCGCAACCCAGCCCTGCGATGGATGCGGAAGGGCATACCCCGTCATGCCATGCAATGCTGCCTGCGACCAACAAGATGGCGTCCGAACGCCATCCAACGCCAGGCCACATCGGCGAAGCGCACATAAAAAAGAGAACCCCGGCTCCATACGGCGCTATGCCGTTGGAGCCGGGGTTCTCGGGCGGACCTCCCGAGATTACGGGATTACTTCACTTTATGGCAGCCGGCGCAGGAGCGGGGGCCGTAGGGCAGCTTCTTGTCCTGGGGCATCTTCTCGTGGCAGCCCCAGCACTGCTTGTGGAAGGCCTGCTGCATGTCCAGCTTGGCGGTCTTTTTGGCTCCGGCGTGGCAGGCCGCGCAGGAGGTTTCGTCACCCATTTCCCAGAGGTTCTTCCCGGGCTGCTTGGGGTCGAACTTGTGGTGGCAGGTGGTGCACTCCATCTTGGGGCCGTAGCCCTGGTGCTTTTCGTGGGTGAAGGTCACCGGGCCGCGCTGTTTGCCGCCAGCGTAGGCTTTGGGGTTGTTGATGACCATCTCGGGGCTCTGCGAGTAGCCCACAGCGCCGAAGGCGATCAGGATGAACGCCGCGAGGAAGGCGGCGAGAGTGTGGGAGCGGCGCATTATTCTTCATCCTCCTCTTCGGGTTGCATATGGGGCGGGACTTCCATGAGCTCGCAGATGAGCTGCTTGAAGGAGACGATCTTGATGCCCAGATCGTATTCCTTGTTCAGGTCGTTGATCTGGTCCGTGCAGTTGTGGCAGGGCACCAGCACGTACTTGGCCCCGGTCTTCCTGATCTGCTCGGCCTTGACCTTGCCCGCGACCATGCGGGTTCTCTTGTAGTCCGGCCCCATGGGGATGAACCCGCCGCCGCCGCAGCAGCAGTGGCTCCACTCGCGGTGGGGCTCCATGGGGATGAAGTTCTCGCAGAGCATCTCCATGAGCTCGTCAGCCTGCTCGCCCAGGTCGCCGCTTCGCGAGAGGTTGCAGGGGTGCTGCAGGGTGATGGGATCCTTGAACTTGTGCTTCAGCTTGATCTTGCCTTCCTTCATGTACTCGTGGAACAGCGCCACCGCGTGGGTGACCTCAACCGGGGCCTGCCCGTTGGGCTGCTTGGTCCAGTAGGGGCCCTCGTACTTGGCGGCGCGGTAGGCGTGGCCGCACTCGGTGACGCAGATCTTCTTGGCGTTGAGCTTGAGGGCCGCGTCGTACACCGACTGGGCCACCATCCCGGCCACAGCGATGTTGCCGGAGAACATGGAGAGGTTGGTGGCCTCCCAGCCGTGGCTGGGCATGGTCCAGTTGTCGCCGGCCACGTGCATGACGATGGCGGCTTCCTGGATGTCCTGCGGGTAGTACTTGGGCTCGCGCGAGTTCACGATGAACATGATGCGCGCGTCCTGCTTGTCGATGGGGATCTCCAGGTCCTTGATGGTGGCCTGGCCTTCCTCGGCCATCCATTCGCAGGTCTCGACGAACTCCTCGTCGGGGATCTGCATCTGGTTGCCGAACTCGACGTAGCTCTGGTCGATGTTCATCAGGCGCTCGGGGCACACGTTCTGGGTGCGCATGCACTGGCGGGCGATGTTGATCATCAGGCCCATGTCGATGCCGAAGGGGCAGTACTGGGTGCAGCGGCGGCACATGGTGCAGCGCGCCCAGGCGATCTCCTTCATGTCCTCCAGCTCTTCGCGGCTGACCTCACCCTGACGCTTGATCAGCTCGCCCAGGGTCTTGCGGACCTTGTACTGGGGCATGAACTCGGGGTTGTTGTCGTTGGCCAGGTAGAAGAAGCAGGACTCGGAGCACAGGCCGCAGGATGCGCAGGTCTTGAGCCAGGCGCGCAGCCGGGCCGAATCGTTGCGTTCGAGGACGGCGCGGATGTCCGCGGCGTTGACAGGCTTTTGGTCGGACATGGTGGCTTACCTCCTACCAGGTCTTGGTGCCGCGGCGGGCGAATTCGCTACCGATAAAGGCGCGACTCATGAAGAACAGGAACACATGGGCCAGCTTCGTGAACGGAATGCAGATGAGCATCAGGCAACCCGTCAGCGCGTGGAGCAGGAGCATGGTGTCGGGGTCCAGGAGCATCTTGTGGGCGGCCATGTAGCCGGTGACGAAAGGCAGCACGGTGATGGCCCAGACCACGATGTCCTTGGGCTCGGTGACGATGCGCACCTGGGGCACCACGAAGCGGCGGATCAGGATGCCGGCGGCGGCGGCCATGAAGACCAGGGTCAGCGTGTCCACCAGGGAGTCAGGAAGGTTCGGCCAGGAGATGTTCAAATTGAAGGCCAGGGTGGCCGAGTGACCAAGGGCGAAGATGGGAGCGGCCAGAAGGCAGATGTGGAAGGCGAAGGTGAGCACGGTGAAGCCGGGATGCTCCCGCCAGCTGTGGGAGCCGAAGGGAATCAGCCAGTTGATGACGGAACTGGCTGCAGCGCCGGAGTTGTAGTGGTTGTAGAACACCTTATCCGTCCGCTTGGACATCCTGTAGAGCGCGGCAATTTGCCAGATGCTGCCCAGGATGAACACGGCGAAGGCAATCCATACCAACGGGCCGTTCACAAATGCGTACATGGCATCTCCTTGGTGAAAATGATGGACCTGCGACACCTGCCGGGTCGAAAGCACCCGGCCCCAACTTTTCCGACCCCCCCGGGCCGGTGTCAGTCCTTCCGAATGAACGCCCCGGGCCGTGGCCCCGGCGTCTGCTGCGCTATTGATCCCGAAGTGGACCGGATTGCCCCCGCGGCCTTAACGCCGCAATATGAATCGGGTTCACTCCAGTGAGCGCATACTTTTACCAAGCATGTAGGCCCTACATCCATGCAGGAACACTGTCAAGTCGATGCTTCTCTACCAACGCAGAGGGATAGAACCAATGCTTATACATCAATTCATACCTTGGCGGTCATGATTTAAGTGCCAGAATTCCAAAACATGCGATTATTTGTGAACGATGTAACATGTCTGTTGCATCCAATTCCTATCTTGGCACAGGGGAGGCAAAAGGCCGGTCACGGGAAACACGGCGGGGCAGGGGAAGGGGATCACGGCGGGACGTCCCCATCCAGGGAGGATTTGCACCCCGGAAGCGCTTCACGGGGCGGGTGGGCGGGCAAGCAAAAGGCCGCGCGGCCCGGCCCGGTCAGGGCAGGCCGCGCGGCCGGAAAACGACTCAGGAACGTGCCCGGGCGGTCAGCTCAGGCGGTGGCTGCCGCAGGCGGGCAGGCTGTCGTCCGAGGCGCTGGAGGCCAGCAGTTCTTCGAGGGTCATGGAGTCCAGCCGTTCCAGCAGGGCCTTGCTGACCTCCTGCCAGAGCTTGCTGGTGGGGCAGGTCTTCAGGCGGGGGCAGCTGGTGCGTTCGGTCCAGCAGGTGACGAGGTTGAGGTCGCCCTCCAGGGCGCGCACGATCTCGCCCATGGAGATTTCGGCGGCGGACTTGGCCAGCAGGTGCCCGCCCTTGGAGCCGCGCATGCTGCGGATCAGCCCGGCCTTCTTGAGCATACGCGACAGCTTCTCAAGGTATTTCACGGAAATTCCCTGGCGCTGGGCGATCTCGCTGACGCGAACAGGCCCTCCGGCGCCGTGCTGAGCCAGATCGAGCAGCATCCTGGTCCCATAGCGGCTACGCGTGGTCAGTTTCATCGGACACAATCCTCATTGCGGATGGGGCCGCCCGGTGGGCGGCCAAGTTGCGACGACGCTCAAGCCTAGCGCGTCGGCGCATTCTTGACAAGCGAGCAAGGGGCCGGAGTGTCCCTCTTGAAGAGAATTTGGCCGCCTCCGCCCCTCGAAAGGGGCATGGACGCCTTCCGGCTCCCGTTCAAAGGCCATATTGGCGCTCTGGAAGCGAAGCGGAAAAGGATTCCAAAGGAACGAAGTTCCTTTGGCCGCCGGAGGCATCCCCCTTTCTGATTCGGCTCCGGTTGAGCCTCCCGAGGCCCAAGGGCTGCGCCCTCCGGTCTCCCATCCGGCTTCGCTCGGATCTCAGCGCCAGCTCACCGGGCAACGCACCAACTTGCCCGCCTTGTTGCGGTAGAGCAGGAAGCCGTTGTCGCGCCCGAAGATGTAGAGGTCTCGCGTGATGGCCACGTCGTCCCTGCAGTAGCGGGTGATCTCCTCCACCTTGCCCTGCTTCCACCACTCCAGGGCCTGCAGGCCGCCGGCGGTCTTGCCCGCGCCCAGGGTGGCCTGGGCCAGGGTGTCCAGCGAGATGCGCACGCTCAGGCGTTTGGTGATGTGCTCCAGCATGTCCAGGGTGGGCAGGGCGGAGAAGTCCATGTCCGTGTAGCCGCGCAGCACCTCGTAGTCGAAGCGGCGGGAGTTGAAGCCCACCACCAGGTCGGCCTGGCGCAGGGCCGCAAGCAGCTCGTCCATCCGGTCCTCACGGAAGACCAGGAAGTCGTTCAGGGCCGAGTCGTAGACCACGCCCACGCTCACGCGCATCTTGCGGGCGTTGTGCCAGCCGCCCACCTCCTGGGCGGAGAGCTGGGTCTCCAGGTCGAAGACCACGAAGCGCTCCGGGCGCGGGGCCTCGCCCCCCTCGCTGTGCGCCGCTTCCTCGGCGGGGGCGTCCCCGCCGCTCACGGTCTCCACGGCGAAGGCCTCGGTGGTCTCGGGCACGCCCCGGATGACGGCCTCGGCCACGAACTGGGCCGCCACCTTGTCTATGGGCCGGTTGCCCGAGCCGCACTTGGGCGAGTGCACGCAGGAGGGGCAGCCGTTCTCGCAGCCGCAGGAGGCGATCACGGAGAGCGTTCGCTCGATGAGCTCCCCGGCGCGCAGGAAGGCCTGGCGGGTGAGCCCCACGCCCCCGGGCACGCCGTCGTAGATGAACACCGCCGCGCGCCCCAGCTGGGCGTGCAGGGGCGTGGAGATGCCGCCGATGTCGTTGCGGTCCGCCATGGCGAGCAGCGGCAGGATGCCGATGGCCGCGTGCTCCAGGGCGTGGATGCCGCCCATGAAGTGGAAGAGCCTGCGCTCGGTTTCGTCCTGCACGGGGCGGGGGATCTCCAGCCAGAGCCCTTCCGTCTCGAAGGTCATGGGCGGCAGGTCCAGGGGCACGATGTTGAGCATCTGCCCGCCGCGCGCCTTGCGCCGCTCGAACCCGGTGATCTGCTCCGTGACCTTGAGCCGCCCGAAGCCAACCCGCGCCCCGAAGACCACGGTCTGGTCCGTCACCTCGAGTATCTCGGTGCTCTTCTGCCCCCGGGTGCGGGTGTAGTAGTCCACCTGCCTGGGCTCCACGCGGGCCAGGCGGTCGCCCAGGGAGAGCGTCTCCACCACGTAGCTCACGCCCCGGTGCAGGTAGACCGCGCCGGGGTGGGTCTCGCGGAAGGCGCGGTGCTCGTCCATGAAGCCGATGCTCACGCCCGCCGTGGTCTCGATGTGGTAGCGCCCGCCGGAGCCGCGCAGGTCCACGTCGCGGTGCGGGGCCTTGCGCGCGCTGTGGATGCGCTCGCCCTGGGCGTCCAGCAGCAGCTTGCCCTTGGCCTCCAGCTCGCGCACGCCCTTCCGCATGGCCTCGCCCGCCAGGTAGGGCTCGCCCGGGCGCAGGGCCAGCTCGGCGGCGGCGCACTCCAGGTGCCGGGCCAGGATGGCGGGGTTGTCCGGGTTGACCACGGCGGACTCGGGGGGCCGGTCGAAGAAATCCTCGGGGTGGTTCATGAAGTACTGGTCCAGGGCGTCCTCCCCGGCCACCAGGATCACGGCGGATTCGCGCATGGAGCGCCCCACCCTGCCCCCGCGCTGCCAGGTGGACATCACCGTGCCCGGGTATCCGGCCATGACGCACAGATCCAGCCCGCCGATGTCGATGCCCAGCTCCAGGGCCGAGGTGGAGATCACGGCCAGCAGCTCGCCCGAGGCCATGCGCGATTCGATCTCGCGGCGCTCCTCCGGCAGGAAGCCCGAGCGGTAGGCGCTGATGCGCGGGGCCATGGCCCCGGCCTTCTCGGCGGCCCACAGGGCCACCAGCTCCGTCATCTTGCGGGACTGGCAGTACACGATGGTGCGCAGCTCCCGGGCAAGGGCGGCCTTGAGCAGCATGATGGCCGTGTGCGCCGCGCCCTGCAGGGGGTTCACGAACAGGAAGTGCCGCCTGCCCGAGGGCGCGCCGGACTGGCCCACCACCTCCACGGGCAGGCCGGTGAGGGCCTGGCACAGCTCGCCCGGATTGCCGATGGTGGCCGAACAGAAGATGTGCGCGGGCGCGGCCCCGAAGCGTTCGCACACGCGCCGCAGCCTGCGGAACACGTGGGCCATGTGCGAGCCCATGACGCCCCGGTAGGTGTGCACCTCGTCCACAACCACGTGGGAGAGCCCGGCCAGGAAGGTGGCCCAGGTCTCGTGGTGGGGCAGGATGGAGAGGTGAAGCATCTCCGGGTTGGTGATGAGCACCCGGGGCGGCTCGGCGCGCAGCTTCTTGCGCTGGTAGGGGGTGGTGTCGCCGTCGTACACGGCCACGCTGGGCCTGGCCGAGGGCGGCAGCAGGGCCGTGAGCTCCTGGAAGGCGCGCAGCTGATCCTGGGCCAGGGCCTTGAGCGGGAAGAGGTACAGCGCCCGGCTGCCGGGGTTGGCCAGCAGCTCCTCCAGCACGGGCAGGGTGTAGGTAAGCGTTTTGCCCGAGGCCGTGGGCGTGGCCGAACACACGTTGCGCCCGGCCCGGGACAGTGACATGGCCAGGGCCTGGTGGGAGTAGAGCCTGTCGATGCCCTGGGCGGCCAGCATCTCGCGCAACGCGCGGGAGAGCGGGCGGGCGGGTTCGCCGTATTCGGCCGGGCGGGCCGGGATGATCCTGTGGTGGCAGATGCTCTGGCCCAGGCGCTCGGAGGCCTTGAGCGCGGCCACGTACTCGCCCACGTCGCGCTGTGGATCAGCGGCCGCCTCGGGGGTGATGCCTGGGTCGGCCACCGCCCTACCCTCCTCCGCCCCGGTTCTGGCCCTGGTTCTGGCCCTGCGCCTGCCCCTGCGTCTGGACGACGGCCGGGGTCAGCCGGAAGCGCGAGGCCATGACGGCCAGGGTCCGCTTCTCGCCCTCCCCGAGGGTGGCCCCGTTGCCGTTCCAGAGCCTGGGGGTGATGATCACCTGGTTCAGGCCCGGCCTGACGGTGAAGACCAGGGGCTCGAGCTGCACCCTGTTGCCCCCCTGCCCGGCGGAAAAGTCCAGGCGCACGGTCTTCTGGCCGTTGACGTCCACGGTGACGCCCTGGCCCTCGATGACGTTGACCAGGCCAAGCTCCAGCGTCACCAGCTTCTCCTGGTTGGAGATGAAGGCGAAGATGGCCTCCGGCCCTTCCAGCCAGACGAAGGGCTCCCCTGTCCGGCCGTCCTTCTCCACGAAGCTGAAGCCAGCCGTCTTGACGTGGTTCTTGAGGTACTCCGGCAAGGTGAACAGGTCGAACGAGACATCCGTGAGGGCGCGCTCGATCTTGCGGCGGGTCCACTCCTCCCGGACTGCGTCCGTGAGCTTGAGCCCGCCCAGCCCGCCGCCCAGCACCAGCGCCAGGACGGCCACCCCGGCCAGGGGCCTGCGCAGCGCCGCCGGGTCCACGGCCTCGTAGCAGGCCGCCAGGAAGCCCTTGGGCGGCGCTTCCTGCGCCTGTCCGGCGCGCCTGCGGGCCAGGGCCACGCCGAAGCGGCGCAGGGGCGTCTCCAGCAGCACGAAGTTGAGCTCCACCAGGACGAACAAAAGCAGGAGGAACACCGTGGGCGTCAGCCAGGAGGCCGCCTGGGAGGGCATGCGCGCGACCAGTTCCTTGAAGGGCGCGGCGCAGAGATATTTCGTGAGCGCGAAGGCTGGCTGGTGGATGATGTAGATGCCGTATGAGCGCTGCCCGACGTAGACCAGGGCCCGCCGCACCGCCGGGTTGCGGCTGAGTATCCAGCCCCTGTCGTAGCTGGCGATCCAGACCAGCGCGAAGGAGCACACCGTCAGCACGCCCACGCCCAGGGGGAACCAGCCCCCGTGTGCCGCCATGCCAGAAAGCAGCACCAGCAGCAGCGCGGCCCCGACCCGCACCGCGCCGTTCTCCATGAACAGCGGGGCGAACCTGGCGTGCAGGTTGCCGCCCTGGCACAGGGCCAGCATCACGCCCAGGATCAGGCCGTCGCTGCGCACGGCCCACCAGAAGCTCCACATGGGCCTGGGCGTGAATATCTGCACGGCGGCCGCCGCGCCCAGCGCCCAGAGCAGGGGCCGCCTGGGCAGGGCCAGCAGCACCAGCGGGAACACGAAGTAGAACTGCTCCTCCAGGGAGAGGGACCAGTAGATGTCCGTCATGGGCTCGAAGTGCTGCTTGACCCAGAGCGAGATGTTCTGGACGAACAGCAGCGAGGCCAGCACCCCGTCGTAGACCTCCTTCCTGTTCCCGAAGAAGGATTTGCCCTCCACCTGGGGCATGGCCGCCGCCAGCAGGGCCACCACGCCCAGCCAGAGCCAGGCCGTGGGCAGGATGCGGAATACCCGGCGGATGTAGAAGGGCACCGCCACCCGGGCGTAGTTGCCCCCGGTGAGCCCGCCTTCGGGCAGCTGGCGCATGAGCGACATGCAGATCACGTAGCCGGATATGCAGAAGAATAGGTCCACCCCGAACCAGTAGCTCACCACGTCCATGGAGGCGCGCAGCGGGGTCCCGGCGATCTCGAAGTGGCTGCTGATGTGGCCGACGACGGTGATGATGATGGCGAAGGCCCGCAGGATCTCGATGTCCGTGTTGATCCGGCCCGCGGGCGCGGGGCAGCCGGAAGAGATCCGGGCGGAGGCGGTCCGGGCGGTCATGTTCCCTCGGGTCGGCGGCCCACATAGAGCACGGTCTTGCCCGCGCGGTAGCGCAGCAGCGGGTCCACGAAGCGGGAGAGCCGCACCAGCAGCCCGTCCCAGAGCAGGATCTGCTTCAGGTCCGGCATGGCCTGGCGCAGCAGCAGCCGGTTGCCCAGGGAGGCGAAGAAGCCCATGCTGTCCAGGTAGTGCAGCTTCACCGTCTCGAGCCCGGGCGGGAGGGCCCTGCGCAGGGTGGACACGGTGTAGCGCCTGTGGTGGCCGATGACGGCGTCGAAACTCGTGTAGAGAAACTGGTAGGCCGGGCTCAGCACCACCAGGCGGCCGCCGGGCTTCAGCAGCCTGGCGGCGTCGCGCAGCTCGCCCGCGTCGTCCAGGATGTGCTCGAGCACGTCCACGTAGAGCACGGCGTCGAAGCGCTCACCCTCCTCAAGGGAGCGCACGTCCCCCAGCCGGGCCTCGCAGCAGGCTGGCAGTCCGCCGCCCGCCACGCGCTCGGCCAGCTGGGCGTGCATCACCGGGTCCGGCTCCAGGCAGAGCCAGCGCCGCTGGCCGCCGTCGCACAGGAAGCGGGTGGTGCCGCCGATGCCCGCGCCCACCTCCAAAACGTCGGGACCCAGGTGCGGGCCGATGTGGCGCACCAGGGTCTTCTTCCAGTTGGCGGCGTGCTGGAACACCGCCAGCTGGTCCGACATGGCCTGGCTGACGGAATCGGGAGCCGTCACGCCCCCTCCTTCCGGCCGGGCCTGGAGACGGTCTCGTCCTCCATGATCACGAAGGGAGGCTGCTTGCTGGTGTTGGCCTTGACCCGGTTGACCATGTGCCCGAGCGCCCCCAGGAAGATCATCTGCACGCCGAAGGTGCAGCTGATGAGCAGCCAGGTGCGCCATTCCGAGCTCATGGAGAAGGACGAGGAAAGATTGAACATGAACAGCAGCAGGCTCGACGCCAGCGAAATGAGGAACACCACCAGCCCCGAATAGAGGATCGTGTTGTGGATGGCGTTGGTGTAGAGGATCGTGGCCCTCAGCGAGAGCAGCATCAGGCCCAAGAGCCCCACGCGCGACGTGCCCTTGTGCCGGTCAGCCCGCTCCAGGAGCACCCCGGCCTGCCTGAAGCCCACGAAGGCGCGCAGGCCCGCCACGTAGGGGTCCACGTCGCTGATGTCGCAGATCATGGCCGCCAGCTCGCGGCGCATCACCGAGAAGGTGCCCGCGTTCACCGGGATGGGGAACGCGGCGCTGCGCGCCAGAAACCGGTAGAACACGGGCGCGAGCACCTTGCGGATCAGGCCGTCGTCGCGCTTCTTGCGCACGGCGTAGACCACGTCGTTATGCCCGGTTTGGGCCATGAGGTCGCGGAAGTGCAGGGGGTTGTCCTGCAGGTCGGAGTCGATGAGCCCCACCCACTCCACGCCAAGCTCCGCCGCCCACTGCGAGGCCGCGCGCAGCGCCGCCAGACAGGCGTTCTGGTGCCCGAAATTGCGCGAGAGGCGCACCAGGCGCACGGGCAGGTCCATGCGGGCCGCGGCGGCGCGCACGGCCTCCACCGAGCCGTCGGAGGAGCCGTCGTCCACCAGGAGCAGCCCGGCCACGGGCTGCCCGGCCGCCAGTCTGCCCACCTGCTCCATGAACAGGGGCAGGATGTCCTGCTCGTTGAAGAACGGGGCCGCCACCACCAGGGACTGCTCAGCCATTGCCCGCGCCCTCCTGGGTCTTGTCCTGGGTCTTGTCCGGGGCCTGCTCCTTGAGCCTGATGACCACGATGGGCACGCCGTCCACGGTGATGGCGTGCGCGTTGCGCGGGTTGGACAGGGCCTTGATCCGGTCCTGGGGGGCCAGGTTCATGGTGATGATCTCGTAATCAGAGGGCTGCCTGCCGCTCATCCCGGCGGCCTGCCTGATCCAGGCCCGGGCCGCCTTGTTGGAGTTGATCCAGTAGTCAAGCTCGTCGGTGTGGAAGGCCTGCTGGATGCCCCCGGCCAGAGGGTTGAAGTACACAGCCTGGTTGGGGTGGTTGACCACGCTGAAGCGCACCGGGTCGTAAAGCAGCAGCGCCAGCAAGGCAAGCGTGGCCCCCCGGCAGGCCGCGCGCCAGGCCCCGGAGTCCCGGGCGGCGCACAGGCGGCGGCAGCACCAGACGAAGCCCCCGGCGGCCAGGACGACCATGCCCGGGTAGACGAAGAAGAAGTGGCGCATGTCGTGGTAGAGCCAGACGCCCTTGAGCACCGCGTAGGCCAGGGGGAAGACCACGCTGAACCACAACAGCAGCACCTGGGGCCTGGCGTAGCGCCTGAGCGGCAGCGGCAGGGCAAGGGCAAGGCCCAGCAACACCACGGGCGGGGTGGCCAGCCAGAACCAGCGCAGGGCGTAGTTCCACGGGGTCTCGGTATAGTGGCGCACCACGCCGTCGAAGAGCACCTGGTCCCAGTATCCGACGAGGTTGCTCATCTCCTTGAGGCTCTGGAAGGGCCGGATCAGCGGGTTCTCCAACTGCCAGGGCGAGAACAGGGCCTGGATGCAGAGCATGGCCGCGAAGGCCCCCAGGAACACCCCGGCGGCGGTGAGCGTCCCGCGCATTCCCGGCCGGTTCTTCTCCGTCAGCCAGGAGAGGCCCACGAACAGGCCCGCGTAGCACACCAGCAGCAGCCCGCCGATGCGGATGGCCGTGGCCAGGGCCGCCGCCACCACCAGCGCGGCCAGCCTGCCCCGGCCGATGTAGGGCCAGCGGGTGCGCATGCCCAGCATCAGGTACAGGGCCAGGGCGAACAGGGCCGCGAAGGGCACGTCCTTGGGGTTGTTCATGGCGTGGGCCACGAAGCGCGGCGAGGCCAGCAGCAGCGCGGCCGACAGCACCCCGCCCCACAGCCCGAACAGCCTGCGGCCCATGAGCCCCGTGACCACCACGGCCAGGGCCCCGAACAGGCTGCCCAGCAGGTGGCGGACCTCGTAGACGTCCTCGAACCAGCGGTTGAATCCCAGGGCCGCCACGGCCTTCTGGGCCACCACCGAGGCCGCCTCGAAGAGCCCCCCGTAGAAGTGCAGGTTGGCGAAGTTCTTGGCGTCCTGGTTCTTGAAGCCGGAGGCGTAGTAGTTGTAGACCCGCTCCCCGTAGAAGTGGGCCAGCTCCTCGTCCGGGGTCTGGCCGTAGTCGAAGGACAGGGCCGGGAAGACCAGGAACAGCGCTGCCGCGCACAGGACGAGCGCGGCGTGCGTGAGGCGCAGGGCCGGGGCGCGCGAGAGGCAGCTGGGGCCGCTCATGCCCCTCTACCTCCCGCAGTGGACGTTGGGGATTGTCTTCACCACGTCGTCCGGGGTGTCCGCGATGCCGTCAGGCCCGGCCGAGCGCAGCTCGTCGCGCGAGCAGTCGCCCGGGCGCTCCTGCTCGTTCTCGTTGAGCAGGTAGGGCGCGCCCCAGGGGTCGGCCAGCAGCTCGGCGGGCGTGTCCTGCTTGCGGGTGGCGGCCGTGTATATGGCGGCGATGGCCTTTTCCCAGCGGGTGCGGCACTCGGAGCGCTTGGGCTCCTGCCAGAGGAACTTGTCCTTCTGGCAGGCGCAGCGCGTGCAGTCCGACCCGGTGACCTGCACCAGGGACTTGCCCGTGGCCATCTTGGCCTGCACCGCCAGTTGGGCGATCCGCTCCATGGCGGCCCGGGCCTGCCCGGCGCGGTGCTCGTTGAGGGCGCCCGCCGCAAGCTTCCAAGCCGCCGGGCCGAAGGCCACGGCGCCGGCCAGCACCGCCACCGCGCACAGGGCGGCCAGCACGCGCAGGGATTTGTTGCGGATATACGCGGCGGATTTGCAGGGCCCGCTCTGGAGCCTGGCGAAGGCGGCCTCCAGGGCTCCCAACAGGGAGGCGGCGCAATCAAGGGCCTCGCTCACCCCCAGGGCCTTGGGGTCCTCGGGGCTGAAGCGGCCCAGCAGGGCCACGCCAGCCTGGATGTACGCCCGGTTGTGCAGGGGCGCGCCAGCCGGATTCTCCTCCAGCAGCCGGGCCAGCTGGCGGCCGGTCTCGGCCAGCTCGGCCAGGGAGCGGGCGGCCGGGCGCTCCAGGTCCTGTGCGTAGAGCAGGTGGACTCCCTCCAGCTCCTGGCGGAAAAGCTCCAGGCCCCGGCCCGCGCGCTCGCAGAAGCGCTGGAGCTGGTCCTTGCCCGGGCCGGGGGCGCGGGTGGAATCGGCGTTCGGATTCATCGGAACGAACCTTGTGGGTCTCGGGCCGCGCGCCTGCGCGTCAATGCCCGGCGATGTTGTACTTCTTGAGCTTGTATTGCAGCAGACTCTTGGAGATGCCCAGCATCTCCGCCGCCTTGACCTGCACGAAGTCCGCGCGGGCCAGGGCGCGGCGCACCAGGGCCGCCTCGATGCGCTCCAGGGTGTCGGAGAGGTTGAGCTGCACGGGCAGCAGGTCGACGGCGGATTTGTACTGCGTCTCCTCGTCGCGCAGCTCGGCGGGCAGGTCGTCCACGCCGATGAGCTCGCCCGAGGCCAGCACCACGCAGCGCTCCACCACGTTCTGCAGCTGGCGCACGTTGCCGGGCCACTCGTAGCCCGTGAGCGCGTCCATGGCCTCGGTGCTGAAGCCCTGCAAGGGCTTGCCGTTCTCCGAGGCGTACTTGCGCAGGAAATGGCTGGACAGCAGCGGGATGTCCTCCCGGCGCTCGCGCAGGGCGGGCATGTCGATGCGCACCACGTTCAGGCGGTAGAACAGGTCCTCCCGGAAGGTGCCCGCGGCCACGGCCTCCTGGAGGTTCTTGTTGGTTGCGGCCACCACGCGGATGTCCACCTCGACTGACTCGGTTCCGCCCACGCGCTCGAAGGTGCGCTCCTGCAGCACGCGCAGCAGCTTGACCTGCAGTTCGGGGGTCAGCTCGCCCACCTCGTCGAGCAGCAGGGTGCCGCCGTGGGCCATCTCGAAGCGGCCGCGCTTGCGGGCCACGGCCCCCGTGAAGGAGCCCTTCTCGTGCCCGAAAAGTTCGCTCTCCAGCACCCCGGTGCTGAGCGCCATGCAGTTCACCGAGATGAAGGGGCCGTCCTTGCGGGGGGAGGCGAAATGGATGGCCTTGGCCACCATCTCCTTGCCCGTGCCGGATTCGCCCATGATGAGCACCGTGGAGCGCGACGGCGCGGCCCTCTCCACCAGCTCAAGCACCTGGCCCATGGCCTTGGAGCGCCCGATGACCTGGTGGACCGAGAAGCGCTCCTCCAGGGTCTGGCGCAGCATCAGGTTCTCGCGCTTGGCCTTGGCGTACTGGGCGGCCTTGCCAACGGTGAGCATCAGCTCGTCGTTGGAGAAGGGTTTGGTCACGTAGTCGTAGGCCCCGACGCGCATGGCCTCCACCGCGGCCTCGATGGAGCCGAAGGCGGTCATGATGATCACGGGCACGTGGGGATAGGTCTTCTTGACGCGCTCCAGCACTTCCTGCCCGGTCATCTTGGGCATCTTCATGTCCGTGATGACCACGTCCACCTCGGATTCCTCGAGGTAGGCCATGCCCATCTCGGGGTCGTCCAGTGCTGTGACCGCGTAGCCGGAGCCCTCCAGGAGGGCCTGCAGGATCAGGAGGTAGTTGCGCTCGTCGTCGAGGATGAGAACTTGGGTTGCCATAACGGATCACATCTACGGCTTGGCGAAGACGATGTCCACCCTGGCCCCGCCTTCGGGGTTGTCGCCCAGGGCGATGGTGGCCCCGTGGCTCCGCAGGATGTTGGCCGTGATGGCCAGGCCCAGGCCCGTGCCCGACTCCTTGGTGGTGAAGAAGGGATCCAGCAGCTTGTCGCGAATGTCCGCCGGAATGCCCGGGCCGGTGTCCAGGAAGGTCAGCAGGGCTTTGCCCCCCTCCTCCTTCAGGCGCACCACGATCTGCCCGCGCACGCCCCCGGCCCCCTCCCCGGTTTCCGCGGGCTTCTGGGTGGCCATGGCCTCCAGGGCGTTGACCAGGATGTTGTACAGCGCCCGGTAGAGCAGGTCCTTGTCGGCCTGGACCACCACGCCCTGCCCGTACTCCTTGACCATCTCAACGCCCTGCTCCCGGAACTTCTGCTCCAGGAAGGTCAGGGCCTGGTCCAGCAGCTGCCCAAGATCCACGGGGGACAGCTTGAGCGCCCTGGGGCGGGCGTAGTCCAGGAAGTCGCCCACCGTCTTGGAGAGGCGCACGGCCTCCTCGTTGATGGCCTGGAGGATGCGCGTGGTGAGCTGGTCCTTGTCGCCCACGCGGGTCACCAGCAGCTCGGAGCTGGAGCGGATGATGCCCAGGGGGTTCCTGATCTCGTGGGCGATGCCCGCCACCATGCGGCCCATGCTCACCAGCTTCTCGTTCTGCATGATCTCGCGCTCGAAGGTCTCGCGCTCCAGCAGGCGCTGGGCGTTGAGGCGGTCGGCGCGGTGGATGAGCATGCGCAGCACGAAGAACAGCAGGAACGCCGAGATCAGGGCCGCCAGGATGATGATGCGCTGGAATGTGACCAGCTTCTGGTAGTCGGCGGTGATGTCCTGGGTGAACTCCAGCCCGCCGATGACCTCGTTGATCACCAGGTCCCCGGCCTGCTCCTCCGGGTTCTCGGCCTGCCCCGCGCCGCTCTGCCCAGCCCCCGGCTGGGCGTCCTCGCCCTTCTGGGTCTGCGCGGGCGCGGGCGGCTGCCCGGTGTCGGGCTCCGGCGCGGGTGCCGGTGCCGGCGCCGACTCCGGCGCGGGGCTGCCTTCCAGCGCGAATTCAGCGCCCAAGCCCTGATTCTGCCCCGGGGCCGGACCCGCGCTCTGGATGGTGGCTGACTCCCGCCCCGCCCCCGGCTTGGCCTCCCCGGCCGGACCGGGGCCCAGCTCCTCCCCTGGAGGGCTCTGGCCGTGGGCGTTGGGCGTGATGCGCCCGCCCGGGAAGGTCACCTTGAAGCGCAGCGGGGCCAGCGTGCGCATGACCACGGAGCGCGGGGCGATCTCGGCGGAGAACATGGCCCCAAGCGGCCCGGTCTGGTAGATGAACTCGAAGGTGAGCTTGCCCTCGGTCATGGCCTGGCCCAGGGCTTCGCCGCCCAGGCCCTCGCGCCCCACCAGGGAGCGGTCCAGGGCGTAGCCCACCACGCCGTTGAGGTCGTAGATGCGGATGTCCTGGACGGGGAAGTCCTCCAGCACGGAGCGCACCACGTCGTCCAGGAGCTTGTACTGCGCCGGGTCGGCCAGGTTGACCTCGCCGTAGCGCAGGAACACCGGCACCGAGAAGCGCCGGGAGATGTTGTGGTTGAGCGTCTCGGCCCAGAGCCGGGCGAACTCGTGCTGCTTGGAGAGCAGCACCTGCCGGGCGTAGTTGGCCAGGAAGATGGAGAGGAACAGGCTGGAGAGCAGCGTCAGCACCAGCGTGCCCCAGGAGACGAACTTCATCAGTCCGAAGGACGATCCCCCTGGGGCCCGCGAAGGCTGCTGCACTGGCTAGAACTCCGTGGTCTGGCGGTCGGAGGCCAGGAATGCGGCGAGGTCCTGCTTCTCCTTGGCCAGGCCCTCGGCACCCAGCTTGGCCTTGGCCAGGCGCTTGCCCAGCTCCACGGCGGGCTGGTCAAGCGGGTCGATGGAGAGCAGCCAGCCCGTGAACAGGGTGGTCAGCTCCATGAGCGCGATGAGCCGCCCGGCCTCGCGCTCGGTGCAGGCGCCAAGGCCAACCTCCACCAGGGGCACGCCCGCCTGGGTCATGGCCATGCGCGAGCCCAGGGCCTCGGCGGCCAGCAGCTCGCCCATCATCTTGCCGCGCAGGTACCCGAACTCGGCGGGGATGTCCGCCGGGAAGGCCTGGCCCTCAGGCATGTCCTGGCAGGTGAGGAACAGGCAGCCCTTGTCGCGGGGGCCGTCCAGGAACATCTGCTGCAGGGAGTGCTGGTCCGTGACGCCGACGGCGGGCAGGGGCATGGAGCCTTTGCCGTCCTTGCCCAGGCTCTCGGCCCAGAGCTGGCCGAACCAGGCCCCGAAGGTGGAGAGCTGAGGCACGTAGCTGAAGAAGATCAGCTGGTTGAACCCGGAATCGATGAGCGACCAGTTCCAGGTGGCCAGCTGCCAGGCCGGGTGCGCCGCCAGGATCCTGGTGGAGAGGATGGTCTCGAACAGGGGGTTGGTCACGGCCAGCGCGCCTTCCACCAGGGCCTCGCAGTCGATGCCCAAGAACAGCGCGGGCACCAGCCCCACCGCCGACAGCACGGAGTAGCGCCCGCCCATGTACGTGGGCACCGGCAGGGTGGTGAAGCCGTGGGCGTCGGCCTCCTTGCGGAAGAAGCCCTCCGCGCCGGTGACCATCACCAGGTGCTCCTTCCACTTCTCGCCCAGGGCGCCCTGCAGCCACTGGCAGGCCAGGAAGTACTGGCTGGTGGTCTCGATGGTGCCGCCGGACTTGCTGATGGCCACCACCACGGTCTCCCCGGGGGGCAGCTTGGTGAAGTAGGCCGTCAGGGTGGGCACGTCCACGTTGTCGGCGATCCAGAGCCAGGGGCCGTCGTGGCCGGGCTGGTCCTGCCCGGGGGCGAAGGCCTTCTGCAGGGCGCGCGCGCCCAGGGCCGAACCGCCGATGCCCAGCACCAGCATGTGCTTGAAGCGCTTCAGCTTGGGGGCCAGGGCAGCCAGCTCGCGCTTGAGCGCGGGCCAGTGCGGCAGGTTGATGAAGGGCAGCCTGCCCCCTTCGGGACCGGAAAGGTCCATGGAGAGCTTCTCCACGAAGGCGCCGAGGCGGGCCTGGCCCGCGCTGGGGGACACGCCCTTGGGGTATGCGCCGGACCAGTCGAGGAAGTTCTTGGACATGGAGTCTCTCCTTGGGATTGTCAGCTCTTGAGCACCTTGCCCACGGCCTCCAGGGCGGCGAGCAGGGTGTTGTCGTCCACGGCGTAGGAGAACCGGACGCAGCGGTCGTCGCCGAAGGCCGCGCCCGGCACCAGGGCCACCTTGGCCTCCTCCAGGATGCGCGTGCACAGCGTGGTGGAGTCCGGCGTGGAGGCGCTGTAGCGCGCGGACACGTCCGGGAAGAGGTAGAAGGCGCCGCCGGGGTTGGGGCAGCGCACGCCCTCCCAGGTGGAGACAACCTCCATGGCCAGGTCGCGCCTGCGCTTGAAGGCGGCGCGCATCTCGGCCACGCAGTCGTAGCTGCCGGTGAGCGCGGCCACCGCGCCCTTCTGGGCGAAGGAGCAGACGTTGGACGTGGACTGGCCCTGGATCTTGCTCTGGGCCTTGATCAGGTCCGGGTGCGCCACGCAGTAGCCGATGCGCCAGCCGGTCATGGCGAAGCTCTTGGCCAGGCCGTTGACCACGGCCACGTTCTCGGGGTGCTTCTCCCACCAGCCCACGCAGGAGGCGGGCTCGGACGGGGCGTAGACCAGCTGGTCGTAGATCTCGTCGGAGATCACAAAGATATTGCGGGAGACGGCCCACTCCATGATGGCGTCCAGCTGCTCGCGGGTGTAGCAGCAGCCCGTGGGGTTGGAGGGCGAGTTGAGCACCAGCACCCGGCAATTGGGGGAGCAGGCCTTGTCCAGCGCCTCGACGCTCACCAGGAAGTTGTCCTCCGGGTTGGTGGGCACGGGCACGGGCACGCCGCCCGCCAGGATGGTCATGTCGGGGTAGCTGACCCAGTACGGCGCCGGGATGAGCACCTCTTCCCCGGGGTTGAGCAGGGCCGTGAACAGGTTGTAGAGCACCTGCTTACCGCCGTTGGAGACGATCACGGCCTCGCGCGGCGGGGTCACGCCGTAGAAGCGGCCGAAGTACCCGCCCACGGCGTCGCGCAGCTCGGGGATGCCCGGCACAGCGGTGTAGCGGGTGAAGTCCGCCTCCAGGGCGGCCACGGCCGCGGCCTTCACGTGGGCCGGGGTCGGGAAGTCGGGCTCGCCAACCGCCAGGCTGATGACGGAGACGCCCTGGGCCTTGAGCTCCTGGGCCTTGGCGTTCATGGCCAGGGTGGCCGAAGGCTTGATCCGGGACAGTTTCAGGGAAATTCTCATGCGTGCACTCTCTGCTGGCTGTACGTTTGGCGGGCGCTCAAGCCCTGCACCTTGTAGAGGAAAAAATGCAAACAGTAAATTGCCGCCCGCCGCTCGTTCCGTATCCCGCAACCATGCGCGCCGCGCGCCTCGTGGGCAGGCGCAAGCGCTTTCTCATGGACGTTGAGGCCGACGGAAGCGTCTTCACCGCGCACACTAACAACACCGGCTCCATGCTGGGCTTGTTGCGTCCCGGCTCGGAGGTGCTGCTTTCCGTGAGCGGCTCCCCCACGCGCAAGCACGCCTGCACCGTGGAGGCCGTGCGCCTGGACGGCTTCTGGGTGGGGGTGAACACGGCCATGCCCACGCGCGTGCTGCGCGCCGCCTGGCAGGCCGGGCTGCTGCCCGGCTGCGCGGGCTATGACTGCTTCCGGGCCGAACCCGCCTTCGCGGGCGGCCGCCTGGACGCCCTGCTCAGCGGCCCGGCGGGCGAGCTCTACGTGGAGACCAAGAACGTGACCATGGTGGAGGACTGCGTGGCCCAGTTCCCGGACGCCCAGTCCGAGCGGGCCTGCAAGCACATGGGGGAGCTGACCCGGCTGGCCGCTCAGGGGTTGCGGGCGGCGGTGTTCTTCGCGGTGCAGCGCCCGGACGGCAGGTGTTTCGCCCCGGCCGAGGTGGTGGACCCGCCCTACGCCGAGGCCTTCAAGGCGGCGCTCAAGGCTGGCGTGGAGGCCTGGCCCTTCGTGGTGCACGTGGCCCGGGATGGACTGCGACTGGGCGAGCGCCTGCCCCTGGCGCTTTAAGAAGCGGGAAGAGGTGGCGGAGAAGAATGCCTCCGGCGGCCAAAGGGAGTTCCTCCCTTTGGAATCCCATATAAGCTTCGCATCAGGCCGCAAAGGTGCGTTTCATGTGGCCAATCCATCGTTCGGCGACCAACAAGCCAACAGGACCATCCAGGCGAGGCCCTGAACCCCGTGCTTTTGCCGTGAACCGCTTTGTCCGGCGGTGTGGCCCTCCCAGCGCGGCGCATGACGATATTCTTCCGATATGTCGGCTTGCGCCGCG